>QIAN01000310.1 GCA_003225005.1 Acidobacteriota bacterium
ATGGACGGGTCAAGATTCTGGACTTCGGCCTGGCCAAGCTGGCCCAACCAAGGGACGCCTCCGGAGCGGAAGCGACAATCGCCTACGGAACTGAGTCCGGCATGGTAATGGGAACCGTGGGCTACATGTCTCCTGAGCAGGTTCGCGGCAAGACCGCCGACCACCGCTCCGATATCTTCGCCTTCGGAACGATTCTTTACGAGATGGTGACGGGGAAGCAGACGTTCCGCAAGCCCACCTCGGCGGAGACCATGACGGCAATTCTGAATGAGGATCCGCCGTCCATTTCGCAAGTAACGGCAGCTACGCCCCCAGGTTTGCAGCGCGTTGTGCACCGCTGCCTGGAGAAGAACCCGGAGCAACGCTTTCAATCGGCCTCCGATATGGCGTTTGCGCTGGAGGCGCTATCGGATACGGGTATGACGCCTTCCACCGGCAGTCATGCACACCTGGGTGAGACCGCGAGCCGTCGGGGAATTGCGATCGCTGGAGCGATTCTGGCCGTGCTGCTCGGCGCCGGCGCGCTGGCATATTCCTGGATCAGACCCGCAGCGGTGCCCAAGGTTTCCAATTACGTTCAACTTACGCACTCACGGCCAACCGAAGTTCTTGGTGGGAACGGAAGGTTAGAGGCTCTTCCTGTACGTGCCATCCGGTGGACGTTCCAGCACCGAGTTCATCGCATCCGCCAATTACCAAGGTATGGACGAGATGTCCACCTCAGGCGGCGATCTCATAAAAATGCAACTTCCTCCGTTGAGTTTCAACTCGCCTCAGCCCTTGTCCCTTTCGCAGGACGGATCCGAACTTCTCGTGATGGAACAGCTGGCTGCTCCCAACAGTTATTCAACCGTATTCTCACTCTTAGCCGGACCACCGTTGCCGGTTAATCCGCCGATTGGCACCAGCGGACGCTATCCCCTGCCCAACGGATTGAACACGTATTACTTCTTCAATCCGCCGAGTGCCTATCGTATTCCGCTGGCCGATTCGTGGAATCTCACAGTCCAGCACCAGTTCACTCCAACCTTGACTGCGGAAGCGGGCTACGTCGGAAACGTCGGGCGTCATTTGTTCATCAATCCCAACGTAAACCAGGCCGCGCTCGATCCCAACTGTGCGGCTGACGGCACTTGCAACGACTTCAACGCGCGGCGTCTTTTTTATCAGAAGTTCGGTTTGACTCAGGGTATATACGAGACTTGCAATTGCGACAACTCAAGCTATAACGCTTTGCAGGTCAAGGTTCAAAAGCGCGCCAGCCATGGCTTGGATTTTCTTGCGACTTATACCTACGGAAAGGCGATGGCGAATAGCGAGACCGGAGGCGCATTTTCAAACAACTTGAATTGGTGGCAGGACCACGGTCCCGCGAATTACGACCGCACCCATACGGCAACGATCAGCTACGTCTGGGAGCTGCCCTTCGGACGCGGGCGCCAGTTTGGCGGATCGGCGAGTCGAACTGCTGACTTAGTCCTCGGAGGCTGGGCCTTCAGCGGAGTCGGCACTTTCGAGTCTGGCTTGCCCTTCACACTCAACATCTCGGGTACGAACCAGGTTTTCACCGACTTGAATCAGGTGCGACCCGATCAGATCGGGAGTGCCAGTGTACCGAACCCGAACGCCAACCTCTGGTTCAATCCGGCCGCCTTCACGGCGCCCCAGAGCCCAGGCCGCAATGGAGATGTCCGCTACAATTCGTTCCGTGGTCCCGGGCTGTACAATTTCGATCTTTCATTAGGGAAGATCTTCACGGTTGCGGAAGGGAAAACTCTGGAGTTCAAATGGGAGAACTATAACGCGACGAATCATGTAAACCTCGCGAATCCCAACCCTACCGTCGATGTCACTGGGGCAGGACAGATTACCGCAGCGGCTACGATGCGCCAGATGCAATTCGGATTGCATTTCCGTTATTAATGATGGATGCCAATTACGACCGGCACCTGGATCGGGTGCCGGTATCTCTACATTGCGAATCATACAATCGTACTGAGAGGACCACCCAAACATGAAAGTGTTCCTGTCTTTTGTTCTCGCAGTCTTCATAACGAGCGGAGTTTCACAATCTCGAGCGCAACAGGCGCCGCCCAACCCGGAACCAGATAGCCGTTACAAAGTCGACATTCTGGAAGTGGTCGGTCATCCGGACGACGATATTGAAGTCGTGCAAAATTGATCGAACAGCAGCACAAGCGCGTGGCCGTGATCTACACGACCCGCGGGAATTCCGGCGGCAACGCTGCCGGGCAAGAACAGGCTAATGCTTTGGCGGACGTCCGCGAAATGGAGGCCCGGCATTCCCTGGCTTCTTACGGCGTGTCCGATGCGTGGTTCTTGCATGGTTCCGACACGCCGGGCGCCGACGTTCTACACTCGCTTGGGCAATGGGGACACGGGGCCGCGCTTGACGAGATTGTTCGTCTGATTCGAGTTACTCGACCGGAAGTGATTCTGACCTGGATGCCAAACTATGTGGTCGGGGAGAACCACGAAGACCATCAGGCTGCCGGAGTCCTCGCCACGGAAGCTTTCGATCTAGCCGCCAATCCGCTTGCATTCCCTGAGCAGGTCGAGGCTCCGCGCGAACGGCTGGGCATCGGCAATTACGGAGAGGGACTCCGCCTCTGGCAGCCGAAGAAAATCTACTACTTCTCAGACACGACTCACTTCGATTTCCTTCATGGCAAAGGGCCGGAATGTCAGACCAACGATATGTCGCCCTCCCGCAAGGTGCCCTATTCGCGCGTAGCCGCTGAAGCATGGAATTATTACAAGACGCAGAATGACTTCACCGACGCCCAGTTGAAGGAATTCACGGAAATGCCCGTCCGGCTCATTTTTGGAAAATCTCTTGTGGGCGGGAGTGCGACAAGCGATGTCTTCGAAGGCATCACGTCGGCGCCGGTCGCCTACACTCGGGCACGTGGCTACGTTCCCCCTGCGCCGGGACTCGAACTGGAACTCGGTGGGCCCTGGGCCTTCTACCATGCATTCTGGCCGGCTCACAATATCGAGCACCTTGACCTCTATTCGCCGGAGGCTCAAGTTGCCCCAGGCGAAACGCTTTGGGTTCCACTGCTCATCCGCAACGACACGGATGCGCCCAAGCAAGTGACTCTGCGCTCCACGCTGTCCTCTGGATGGAGCCAGAAACCGGACGCGACGATCTACACGGTACCTGCCCATGACGCCTACGCCATTCAGCTGAAAATTACCCCGCCCGCTGCTCACAAAGACACTTGGCAAACACTCAAATGGTCGGCGGAGAGCGGAGGGCAAAGTGTCGGCTCGGTCACTCTCAGGGTTGATGTTGCGGCAAATGGACTTCCGCAGTAGCAGGTGTTGGGAGTGACGAACCGATCCATCCGTCACGATACGCAGGAAGGTCTTAGCGCAAGATTTTCTTGAGCCAGTCCACCAGAGCCTGCTTGTACCAGAGGAACTCGGGAACCGGCTCCCAGTGATCCATACCGTGCGGCGCTCCTTCGATGGTGATTAGATCGCATCGAGCCCCCGCGTCCTTCATCTTGCGGCACATTTCCACGGATTGCGCGTACGGCACATCTTCATCTTTAGATCCATGCACTAGCAGGAAAGGCGGCATATCGCGCTTGACATACACAACCGGAGAAGCTTTTAACAGGATCGGAGCGGAATCGGCATTGATCTCCGAAATTCCGAACAACTGGAGGATCTCCGTCGGCACAGGTTTCCATTCCACACAGGCGGAAATGAAATCGTGAATCCCATACATGGATACAACCGCAGCTACGCGGGACTCCGGACGGTTGCGGGCCCCCACGTATGACACCAGGTGGCCGCCGGCAGACTCGCCAATCAGAGCGATCCGCCGTGGATCGATGTTGTACTTGGCTGCATTCACCTTAATGAAACGGATTGCCGCCTCGACGTCGTCGGCATCCGCAGGAAATTTGTACTTCGGCGCGAGTCGATAGTTGATGCTGAACCACGCGAACCCTGCGTCGGACAAGGGTTGGAAGATATACGTGATGTACTGCTGCTTATCGCCTGCTACCCAGCCTCCGCCGTGCACGAGCACGGCCGCCGGAAAGGGACCGGTTCCCTCTGGAACATGCGCGTCCAACGTTAGCCGAACACCATCAACTTCCGAGAATTGCACATCTTTGAAGGTAGCCGCAGTAGCGGTGAGGTTGAGAGCAAGCCAAACTAGAACGTAAATACAAAACTGGATCAGAGCCGTCTTCATGCGCAGCACCTCGTGAAAACGCTATTGTCAGAAATTTCGTTGCTGTCGCAGCCATGGCTGGGAAAGCGACTCCGACATTGACGCCGAATGTTAGTTCGCCTCGCTGACAGCCAGTTGTCTTCCTCCGATCGCAAACCAGATGATGGTGCATGTGATCGCTACTGCGGCACCGGAGCCAAGGGCAAACAACCATCCAAAATGCTTCACCATCAGAGGGACGATCGATGTAGAGGCAAGGCCTCCCACGATGCCAGCCGTATTCATAATTCCGGACACCGCGCCGGCATTTTCCCCGGAAAGGTGTGCCGCAGCTGCCCAGAATGCCGGCTCAGCGAAATAGAGCCCGCCAACGCTCACGCACAACGCCCCTACCGCAGCCGCGCGATTGTCAATCTTCGCTGCGGCAAAAAGAAGAAGACCCGACAATCCATATCCCAGCATAATGACTGCTCTCGCGCCCGCAACTCTTCCCCGTTTTGCCGAGATCCGGTCGCACGCAAAACCGCCCAGAGGTGTGCAGACCAGCGCCGTTATCCAGGGCAAACTGGCGATGAAGCCTCCCCTCAGGATGCCGAATCCGCGGACTTCCACCAGGTAGATGTACAACCAAAACACAAATATGAACAGAACGTATCCCTCGCAGGTGTAACTCAGGGCAAGGAACAGAATGTTTGGATCGCGCAGCAGTGTGGCGAACGACTTGCGCTTTCCGAGGGTTTCGTTATTCTGCCACTGCGCGTGACGTGTGATCAACTCCAGTTCTGCTGCGCTCACACGGCTGTGCTCACCCGGATAATTCGTCGCAGCCCAATACCACAGCGCGGCCATGGCAAATGCAAATACCGATGTAACGTAGAAAGCCGAACGCCAGCCACCTCGAAGCATCAGCCACGAAACCAGCGGCGAGGTAACTGCAGCCGCCGATGAGCTCCCTGCGATCATGAAGGCATTTCCAAGGGCCCGCTCGTTTGGAGGCGTCCAATTGCGAATGGCTCGGCTGCCTACCGGAAAGGTCGCGGCCTCCGCTGCGCCTAGTAAAAATCGAAGAATCGCAAGGCTGACGAACGCGGAGAAACCGCCGAAGATCAGTTTGGGCAGAAGCCCGGTCAGGAATGTCGTTGTGCCCCACAGCAAAGCTGCAACTGCCAACGTCGCTTTCGGTCCGACTGAATCTCCGAGCCTGCCCGCTGGGACTTGAAAGATCGCATATCCGATCAGAAAGCTGCTGAATATTTGCCCCATCTGGATTTTGGTCAGGCCGAGACCGGGCATCATCAGTTCAGCGGCGACCGAGATGTTCATCCTCTGAAGGTAGCTCACGAAGGCAAACGCGCCCACCATGGCGGCAATTCGCCATCGGATTAAACTACTTCGCTGCATGATCGATGGGATCTTGTTCATGAATTAGCAAGAAGAGTCACAACTCTAGCACGAGCCTAGCCGCAGTTTGTTCGCCATGTATATTTCCTCGTCCTTTCGAGCGAAAAGCAGAACATGCGCGGCTTTGAGGAAGAGGCGGGAAGTAGTCTGAGGTAGACTTCTCAGTGCAGCGAGCCAAGCGCTGTTGCCGTTTGCGCTCTCACACGGGAAGCCGAGGGAATCTTAAAAATGAATCGTCGAGAGATGCTAAGAGGTACCGGGGTGGTTGCGGGAGCGGCAGCGGTGAAGGCTGTGGCCCAGAATTCTTCCGGCTCGGAGCAGCCCGCCCGGAAATGCAAGATCGTCGTCACCGGCGGACATCCCGGTGATCCGGAGTACGGCTGCGGCGGCACAATTACGCGACTCACGGAAGTGGGCCATGAAATTGTGTTGCTCTATATGAATGATGGAGCCTGGCAGCAGACTTCGGCAGCTGTGCGCATTGCCGAAGCGAAAAAGGCATGTGAGATTTTGAAGGCACAGCCAGCATATGCGAATCAGATCAACGGCCACGCAATTGTCGACAACGCACATTACCAGACGTTCCAGACCATCCTCGAAGCGGAGAACCCGGACGCAGTCTTCACCCATTGGCTCATCGATAATCATCCCGATCACCGCGCCATTGCGAACCTGACGTACGAATCATGGAAACAACTGAAGCATAGGTTTGCCCTGTACTATTACGAAGTTTCGGATGGCGAGGACACAAGCCAGTTCCCCACGCCTACTCACTATGTGGACATTACAGACGTAGCGGATACGAAGAAGGCTGCCTGCTACGCGCACGCCAGCCAGAGTCCGGATTACTACTACGGGGTGCAGGATACGGTTGCGAGTTTCCGCGGCTTGCAGAGTGGCTCTAAAAAAGCGGAGGCGTACTTCTTGCAGCTCGGCAGCACATTTGACATCTTCCCGCGGACGGGCCTCCGACCTCGATAGTTACCGGCATGGCACGTCAGCAGGCGCGTACTGTCCGGTTTCTCTTCATCGACCACTTTCCGACAAGAATGGTGATTCCATATGGGATGGTGGAAGCACAGTGGTGGGATTCGCACTTCCTGAGCCTAGACTTAGACTACGGTTTCGGGAAGTCGAGCGCCTCGGCCCACCTTCACGTTCGGACACAAGACGGAAGGATCAAGACAGTGGGAGAATTCGTTGCCCCACACCTTCCTGCGTATGAGCTTGCGGGAGAGGTGGTAAGGAATCTGGTTGCACCACAGACACAGGGACAGCGGCGCAAGATTGTAGCGGTCTATCTTGACCCGGCAAACTTCAAGAATCGCAGGGCAGCCAGGCGCATCGCACGCCCCGCCAAAAACTCTGGTTACAAGGAGGCGCCCGGAAAGTCAGTGGCAATGGGGAAGGGCACTTGCTGCCGGGGTGCAGTGGGTATCGACTAGGCCAGAGCCGCTTTATATAAGGCGACGAGTTTCCCCCAGGCACGCTCGGCCTCAGGCTTGTTATAGATCGGCACGCCGTCGCGGACGGGCATATCCGGCACGCACCAGCCATGCTGGGCTGAATACACTTCGATTTCGGCGGGAACCTTTGCGGCTGCAAACGCTTCCTTCAGCTTGTTCTTAGCATCGGGCTGACGCTCGTCGTCGTTAGAGGCGATCCCGAAATACATTCGCGCCTTGATCTTCGGCGCGAGCAGATGCGGGCTATCGGTTTTGTCCGTCACCAGGCCTCCGCCGTGGAACGATGCGCCCGCACCAATGCGGTCGGGCAAGAACGCGGCAGTCCTTACCACCAGCGCGCCGCCCATGCAGTAACCCTGGGTTCCGATCTTCTTTGCCTTGTTCACTTCTTTTTGCGCATCGAGGAAGGCAACGTAGGCGGCGGCATCCTTCTCGGCATTGCCGGCCGCGTTCACCGACGCCATCAGCGGCCGGAGCTTCGCCATATCGTCCGCATTCTGAAAGTTGAAAGCGGAGGCATCCGTGAAAGGAGCTTTGGACACTCGATAAAAAGGATTGGGCACGAGGACGGAATACCCCTCAGCCTCAGAGGCAATACGCCTGGCAATGGCGCGCATAGAGGGCCGCAAGCCGAATGCGTCGGGCCAGATCAATACTCCCGGATGGGAACCCGTTTTCGGACGAATGAATGCGGCGTCGCAAGTTCCGTCCGGAGTCTTGATCTCGACGTCGGTCTCGACCACTTCAAGGCCCACGGCCGCTGCCGACTTTACCGTTGCGGCCATGCCCGCACCCATCAATAGGGCTGCGAAGTCGCGCCGTGTGATGTCTCCAAGATGCGCGTCGTTCGTCGGTTGGTTTTTCTGGTCGTCTGTCATGGATTTTCCTGCAACAAGTTTATCGCTTTTCGCTACACGACCGCGTCCTTCGTGCCCAAAAGGCCGCAGGACGGTGATGCACTGAGCCTACAACCTGGTCGGCGTCGAGCCCGCAAAATCCCTTTAAAGTATGGTGGCCAGGGAGGGAGTTGAACCCCCGACGCCAGCCTTTTCAGACGATCAACGGGCCTAACCACCCCTTTAATCAACAACTTAACTCGTCAAGATGGCCGATTTATTGTGACCATTCTGTGACCAGCGCCGATGTTCGCCTAAGCGTCGGCCAAGCAATATGCATACACAGGAAGGCTGGCGTGTGAGATCTGAACCCGTGTGCCAGAAAACACGAAAGAAACGGTGTCACCGGTCCGTGGGCGAGGACAGAACGGCGACATCAGCGAGGTTCACGACCTCCCGCTCCAATGTGCCGAGTCTCTCCCGTGCGGCGTTGACTGTTAGTGCTCCCTCTTCCCGCACTCTTCTTGCATTGCCAAGAGCATGCTCCGCTGCGCGGCTGACTTCGTGCAGAAGCTTTCGGATCTCAACGTCCAGTTGCCCATGGCTCTCTTGAATGCGGTTTAGGATATCGCTCTGCACGCGCGTGCTGTTGACTTCAAGTAGTGTGACCAGGAACTCTCGCCCGTCGTTCTTAATAGGAAATAGAGCGCCTATAAAACTCAGGAAGACGTCAGCTAGCCATCGCACCGGCGACACAGGCTGCGCAACTTGAATGAAACCCGCGAAAGTGAACCTCGAACGAACACGAAAACCGATTTCAGGGTCAAGCGCGTGCGGCATCCGCGTGAGCTCGGGAATCCCTCCCTCAGCGAGTTTCTTCAAAAATGCGTTGCCCATCCCCACAAACCGAGGCGAGACTTGGCGATACTGCCGTTCTGCTTCCTCCTGTTCGGGCCTCAACCACGGAAGGACGTAACGTTTGGCGATTTCCTGAGCCTCCTTCATCATCCGGCGGCGATAGCATGGTCCTAGTCCATAAGGGAGAGACAGTATGACTTGTTCAAATTCTTTCTTCGCTCCGGGCAATACAGTTGCGAGAAATGCTTTGTGCCGATCCACGAACAGATCGGAAATATGTTGCTGCTCAGCCATGAATAAATACCTGAGTTCTCGCATCGATCGTTTGGCTTCCGCGATCGTGACCTTCATGGTCGCAATCCGCCGTTCCGATTCTTCGATGGGCCGCTGCAGCGCTTCCCGTTCTTCGCCTATTACTGCTAGCAGTTGCTCGCTGAGTCGGCCGATCCCTCGCTCACAGGCCGAATAGATCAACCGCCGCCCAGATTGCTCAACCAGCCCGTCAAGGACATCAACCAGCTTTTGCCAATCACGTTCCGGGCTGCGATTGTCGATTCGTTCCGCCGCACTCACCTCCAAAATCGGGCCGAGGCTTCGCTGCAGTCGCTTTCGCACTTGCCGGTCCGCGAAATTCACCGCAGCGGCCTTTTCTTCTGGAGTTGTCCGATCAGCCTTGTTAAGAACCAGAACGATATCCTCTACGTGCTGCGCTACGGCTTCTACTAGCGCGAGCTCCTCTCCCGCCAACGGTGGATCGGCCCCGATGACAACCAATGCCGCATCGACGTGGGGTATGAACGCATGAGTTGCGGCCGTATTCCCGGTGAATACTGAGCCAAGGCCGGGCGTATCCACGAAGCACATCCCGCCCGCCAATAGGGAGCTTGGCACAAAAACCTCTACGCCCCGAACTCCCTTTGTGTTCTCCGGGTTACATTCTTCCGAAACGTACTGATTGAGGTCGGACACCTTAACGTCCTGCACAAGAACCATTTCCCACCTGTATTCGCGCTCTTCGTTTGTCTCCGAACCTAATAACGGTGGGAACTGCGGTTACGGGAGTGAAACCAACTGGGAGAACCGGATCGCCAATCAGAGCGTTGATCAACGTGGACTTTCCGCGCTTGAACTGGCCAATGCAAGCAACATAGAACCGGCCCTCGGAGATTCGGTTGGCAAGATCCCGTGCCTCATTAGCGATTCGACCCGAACCTAACTCCTCCGCCAGTTGGGCCAGACGAAGCAGTCTCGCGGCACCGTCAACGTCGCTCGTCACTGTGGGTACTACCAAAGGAGGATGTTCCGCTGGCACGCTGACCGTGATTGACGAATTGTCTTCGCCTTTCGTCATGCCATCATAGTGCCGTAGAACGGGCGCCCTCTTGATGCACGTATTTGATAACTTCCACGTCGGACATGGCGATTAAGCCCTCGTCCACCATTTGATCCAACGCAGGCAGGAGCTTGCTGATATTTTCGTGCGTATCTACGACCGACACCATAATGGGACGATCGGAAGACCTGAGCAGGTGAGCCCGGTGAATCAACGTGCTGGCACCGTAGCCTTCAACGCCGCGATAAACCGTTGCTCCGGCAATATCGAGTTCTCTGCACTTCTCGACAATTGCTTGGTAGAGCGGCTTGCCATGCCACTTGTCATCTTCGCCGAAGTGAATTCGGAGCATCTTGGCTTTGCCTTCGAGTTTCATACACGTGTTTCCTGACGCCGTTCGGTCTTCTCGTAGTTGTGGGTGTACTTGATGACATCCACGTCGGAAAGTACGACCAACCCCTGCTGCACCATTTCATCCAGGATTGGCATGAACGCCTTGAGTTTCTCTTCCGTGTCCACGATAGAGAGCATGATCGGCCGGTCATGCGAAAGACTGAGCGCCGCATCTTTGTGGATTCTCCGATCGTTCGCCCCGAGCTTAGCTTTGTTGGGTGTGCCATCGAGAGCAATCAGCTTCTCGTCGAGGGCTTCCTGGTCCGCCGCGTCCATGCCCAAGACAGCCGACTGAATGATATCCACCACATTCTTTACTGCCTTCAGCACACCCTTGCCCAGGTATCGCTTTGGGTCGCCATCGCGGAGCTCGACCGCCTCGTTACTGCCGGTCGAAGCGCCCGACGGCACCTTGGCAACACCTGTTGCACCGCTTTCCAATGTGAGGTCTACCTGTATCGTGGGATTCCCGCGCGAGTCCAGAATTTCCAGAGCGGTTAGTTTCTTTATGTTCGACATGATTGCATCCTTTTCTTCGCCGTTCTAAACGGAGCCGGTTTGAAGAACAGTAATGAGATCCTTTTCGATTTCTGTTGGGAAAGGACAGACTCTGCAGCTTTGCGATAGTTCTATTTACGGGGTATGAAAACGATTTGAGCTCAAACGTGCCGTCGGTCCACACGGCGTAACACGCATCGGGCTTGCCCGTTTTGGGTTGGCCCAGGCTACCGGGATTGACCAAGAGCTGATGCCCGATCTTTCGAACAAACGGAGTGTGCGTGTGGCCGACAAGCACCACATCTGCCGGAACTGACTCCACTTCCTTAATCCATTCAGCTGAATCTTCCGCGCGGTACCCGTATAGAGGATCTGATGGCGTCGCATGCGTGAGATAAAAGCGCGTGTTTCCGCGGCGCATCTCAGCTTTCAGTGGCAGGTCCCGCAGGAACTGTTTCTGGTCATCAGTGACGACAGAGGCGCTGAATCTTCTCGTCGCATCCGCCATGTCGTGATAACGCCGGCCGCATCTCGGGTCCTCATCGTACCCAATCGAGTTATCGTGGTTCCCGCGCACTACAACCGAGGCTTTCGCCCTAACCAAGTCCACAACTTCTCTCGGTTCTGGACCGTAATTGACGAGGTCCCCCAGAACCCAAAGCTCGTCGAAGTCATCGGGTAGCGCCCGAAGAGCGTCACCATTACCGTGCACATCGGAAATAATCGCAATCTTCACAGAGTTCTCACGGCATCACCAAAGATGGCCCGCTCAGTGCACGACCATCACGGGGCAGTGGGCATATCTCAAAACGCGCTCTGAGACCGAACCCAACATCATCCGGGAGATCATGGAGCGCCCGCGCCGTCCCACGATAATCAGGTCTATCTTGTCGGCTTCGGCGCGATGAATGATCTGCTCTCCAGGGTGCCCAACCGCCATGTCTGTCTTTACATCTAGGTCGTGTGCGCGCGCCCTTTCGAGGATTTTCTTGAATCCCTCTTGGTAGTGCTCCTTCGCATCGTCGAGTACCGCCTCCAGTTCAACCGATGTTGCCGGCTCCGGGGGGCGAGCGACCGCGAAGATCAGCACCGTCGAATCGATGCAGTCTGCAAGCGAAAAAGCGACCTCTACCGCCTTTTCTGACTGCGGAGATCCGTCATACCCCACCAACATGTGTTGAAAATGCGCATTATGCCTTTTCCCGCTCATGGATGTTCTCCCTCAGGACTTAGGTTGACTGCCTGGGAAACCGCAGAAGCTTCTACTTTGGACTTCGACAGCAGGTGCCTCGGCATAAACCAGGCATTGGCGATCACGGTAGGAATCACTGCGCTGCCGATCACTGTGGCCACCAAATACGAATACTGCGCCTGATCAATAATGCCGTGGTTCAAGCCAAAAAGGGCAGAAATAGTTCCGAAGGTGAGGCCGGTGGACATCATTAGTGTGAAGTACAACCCTTCCTCACGCTGGTAGTTGAATGCCTTCACGGTGGGGAACAGGCCGACGACTTTGGAGATCATCTTCGCCAAAAACAACGCAACGAACACCAGCGGGGCTGCTCTCAATGCAGGCACCGAAACAAATGATCCGGCCCGGATGAAATAGAACGGCGTCAGCAGACCAAAAGTGAGGGTACGGAGCCGCCGGATCAACACATGGTCTTTACCAACCGTACCCGCTAAAACCATTCCGATGATGTATGCAGGTAAAACAGCTTCGCTCCCGGACCACACCGCCAATCCGCCCATCGCGAACAATACGAAGATCAGGTATTTCGCTTCTAGTTCGGAGACACGCCCTCCATAGAATCTGAAGAACCACGGAGTGAGGAAAGGCAAAACTGCAAATACGGCCACACTCGCGCCCACGAAGATCAAAGTCCTGATTGTGAACGGGGAGAAGATAAGGCCCAGCGCGATCACAGTTCCCAGATCGTTCACAAAACAGGCTGCCAGAATGGCCTTTCCGAAATCCGTGACGTTGAAACCAAGCTCCAACATCACTGCGTAAACGACAGCCACCGAGGTTGTGGACAGAGCGACTCCCGCCAGCCAACTTGATCGGGTTGTCCAATGCAGAACGTAATGAGCGACTGCGGTGCAGCCCAGGAACGGGCCGACGAATCCCACCAAGCCGATAACCGTTGACTCTTTCCACTTGGTCCGGAAGATCGTGGGATCGAGTTCGGCTCCAGCCAAAAAAGTGAGGACAATCGCGCCCGTACCCGCCAGGAAGCTGATCCATTCACTCTTGGCGCCGAGACCGCCCTGCACAATAAAAGCGCCAAAGATAAGCTGGGCAACCGTGCCCACAACAATCTCTGTGAGCGCCGTGGAAATTTTGAACCAAATGGCGAGAAGAGTCGCCACCAGAGCCAAACCGACCCACAGAGACGCAAGAACCCAGACGTTCTGCATAGAACGACACCTCGACTTCTGAACTTCTTCTGCGGATTCTTGCCGGTATCATGACTCCGCGACAAGGCCCGCTTGTCAGGAGTCATCAGCTGTTCCCGGCTCAAAGATGGGACAGCGGTTAGCGGTGAACTCCTTCACCGTTTACTGTTCAACACCATGATGCGTTTCGACATCCACTGGAGTCAAGGGTTTAGAAAGCATTCGGATAGTTGGATCAGTCAGGTCACTGGCGATTGGGAATTGGCGGGAGCGACGGGACTCGAAACCCCTGGCCACTTGCCCGACTGGCAGGCGTTCTAACCGACTGAAATACTCCCCCGCCTTATTTCGACGATGAACGTCACTCCCGTTGCCTCGCGAACGTCGCGGAGCACGTAGTCCCGGTCACAGAAAACTTCCACTTAGTAGTCGTGGTCACGTTACGGCCATTTCAACGATGCTGCAAACCCCGTGTTCATTGCTTAATGGTCCGAGCTGTTTCGCCGAATGGTCGACGCCAAGCCCTTCTGAGCTGCTCTCTACGAACGTGCATCTCCTTCTTTTTTAAAAAGTTACAGTCGCGGCAGTTCAGTCTTTAAGGACTATGCCGATGGGATCTAACAGGTTAACGATGGAAGGTAAACAATTGAAAAATTTGATCTTATGGTGGCCAGGGAGGGGAGTTGAACCCCCGACGCCAGCCTTCTCAGGGCTGAATACCACCAGCCTATCTCCCTTGTTTTGGTCAATAATTTAACTTGTCAAGGTGGCACAGTTTTGTGACCATTCTGTGACCAGCGCCGATGTTCGCCTAGCGTCGGCTGTAGAAGCTAAACATCAACCGTTCGAGACCTGTCTTGGGAACCGTCTGTTTAACTCAGCGTGATGAATATTCGACGTCTCCACGATCAAGCGGTGGTCCCTCCTGGCAGCTATGAAATGCGAGATTCTGGACGGTTGCTCGGCAACGTTACCTTAACGGATATGGAAGAGTGCCCGTCATCCGTTCATAAAGACGCAACGTGCTATGGCAACAAATTGCTTTTTCATACAGTTGAAAAGACTGGCACGCGAACGTCAGTTTTTCATGAGGCTGTCGAGGCGAAACGCTTTCGACAGTGGCGAGGGGGATGCCCAACCTTCTGATGAAGGGCGCTCTTGCTCGCAAACAGATACGTACCGTTGGGTCTGCTTCTTCTCGGGCCGGTGATCGTTAACATTCTTGGCTTTCACCTTTTCATGGACCCAAGAAAATTCCCTCTCGCCCTTCTAGCGACGGTGCTCTGGTTCGTTGGGTGCTCCTCGGTGCGCAGCGCAGCGCCTTCTTCGGTCTCTTAGTCCAGAGGATTTCGGGGGACTTTAAGACGATTCCGGAGAAGGTCACGCGCGGTTCGTCGGAACAGGGTCGCGCACAGCGCCCGCTGCAAAGATTCCGGGCACACTGCTTTCGAGGTACTCGGTCCCTCCGAGCCGTCCTTGTTGTTCTTGCCCTGATGACGCAGCGTGAGACAGAATCGTTCATGGACGAAGTCTTTATGATTCTAACGATTGCCATTCTGCTCTTTTCCGGACCTGCCTGACTCCTGTTCTGGGCATCCAACAGCAAGAACAACGTGGGAAGCTGCCGCGTGCAGCTCGGGAGGAACGGCCTATGCCACCGGCAAAGAAGAAGCGATGGGTATCGAAGGTGAAGACCGATTCCACGCACCCTCCGAAAGGATTGTTCACGAAAGATGCGGTGACAATTGCGCGCACCTTGGCCTCTAGGAAAGTCTCTCCAAAAGGACCAGGGTCAGGCATGAGAATGCTGACGTATTTCGTGAACCGAGCGGGGAAGGGGCTTAGCGCAGGCCGGCGAGCTGAGTTGCAGAAAGCGAAAACTTTGCTTGGCGCACGTATTAGACGGGCGAATCAATCCGAAAGCGCGAAGAAAACTGCGTAGCGCCTCATTCCTACAGGTTAATTGGTGGCAAGGACTATACACAGCGCCGCGTGGCTCTGACAAGATTGGGCAACTGGCGGCCGATGGTTGTGTTGAGCATCGGGCCGCTGCCGAATTGATCACCATCGATCCACAATCACCCTCACATTAGCTGCCGGGCGTGTTGCCCTCTTTGCCCTCGCCGGAATATTTTTGACTGCGGCGAGGAAAAAAGCCAGCGATTGACCCCTTCTGAAAGCTGTTTATTCACGGCCCGGTCGCCTGTTTGTTTCGAATCGACGGGGTCTATGCACGTTGAGAATGGACGCGGGATTCGAAGTTCGGTTAGAACCGGACCGAAAAGGCAACTAGGCTGCTCGATCCGCCACCGATGGCACGCCGGCCTGACGTGCGCAGTTGGCGCAGCAATAAACTCGCCAGCCCCCCTCGACTCCATGGCCAATGATTCGGCAATGACAATGGGCGCACTGCGGTGCGAGGGCTTGAATCGCACATTCAAAGCTGTCGAATACGTGTTGTTCGCCGTTCGAACCAATGGTGAAGCTTTTATCGTAGTCGTTTCCACACACCTCACAACGGGCCATAACAATCCTCCTGGTGTTGCTTGGATGTGGTGGACCGCCAGGAGGTTTCTGACGGGAAGGTCTGAATGGGTGACAAGTTCTGAAGCACCACAGCCCGCCACACATGGGGTCCATTCCCGAGCGAAGCTAATGGAAGACCGGTATGGACCCATCGTGACTATGCCTTGAGAATCGAACCGGAGATCCGTCCGAGTTCAGAACACATGTGATCGAATCCCCTCCAAATCGCGCGAATAAGGCTGTGGGCCCCGTTGTCGTTCCTGAAGAAACGGTTGAAGAAGTTGAGGTTCTGCAGTGGTCGATCAAGGCGGCGTCTGTCGCACAGATCGTGGTTGCGGCGATTGCAGTCATCGGGTTGATTTACTTGCTGAAGTTCGTTCTCGTGACGACTCTGGTGTCGGTGTTGTTGGCATATGTGCTTGACCCGCCCGTGAAATGGCTGACCCGCTTTCGCATCCCACGATGGGTCGGCGCCATCATCGTGGTTCTGTCAGCAGTTGCCCTGTTCGGGGGTCTGGCGGTCTATTCCTACAACAGTGCCGTCCAGTTTACCGACCAACTTCCTGCTTATTCCGCACGAATCCGGAACACGATGGGCATCATTCGTTACCGTGCAGACCGGGTGGCAGATCAGGCCCGATCCATCGTCGAATCTCCAAAGAGCGAAAAACAAGCGGTGCCGGTCAAAGTCGAGCAGGTTCCGGGTGTCGCCGGACTCATTTCGAGGAACGGCGAAACCATTCTCGACCTCTCGCTGGCGATGGGTTTCCTGCCGTTTCTCGTCTATTTCATGCTCATGCTCAAGGATCACACTCACGTGGCTACGGTTCGGCTGTTCCCTAAGGAACATCGGCTGCTCGCTCACCGCACAATCGGCACTATTTCTGCGATGATTCGAACCTACATCGTCGCCAACGTACTGATCGGGTTGTTGAACACTCTGCTTTGCACGTTGATCTTCTGGTTCATGGGAATCAAGTACTTTTACTTTATTGGCGCACTGAGCGGATTCATTGGTCTCGTCCCGTACCTGGGAGTATTCGTATCATTATTGCCTCCCCTTGCCACGGGTGTTGACAGTCTCGACCGGACGGGCGTCTTCGTAGTAATCATTGCGCTCATTGGGATCCACGTGGTCACCATGAACGTGCTCTATCCGAAATTTGTCGGAAAGCGCTTGCAACTCAATCCTCTCGGAGTAAGCCTCTCGCTCTTGTTCTGGGTCTGGATCTGGGGACCAATTGGATTGATTTTGGCGATGCCGATTCTGGGTGCAACGAAGATCGTGTGCGACTACATCGAACCACTGCGCGGAGTGGGCCAGTGGCTCGGTGAGTCGTTAAGGTAGGGATTGGTGACATCGCTTACATCCGAATGTGTCTGGACCTACAGCTAACGCCGGATTGAAAACCCACAACAGGCAATTCGATACTTGCGTTCAGGAGGTTGCCCATGCCGGAACGTGAAACAGTAGAACGAGCGCAAGAAGATGCCCGCGAGGGCAAGTCTCCATCTACACAGGCGGGAGAATTCGTTCGTGAGGAGATTCATCACATTCGGGAAGGTAAGTATGGTGCTCGTTCACCTCAGCAGGCGATTGCGATCGGTCTTTCCAAAGCACGTCGCGCCGGAGTGAAGCTCGGCCCGCCGAATGGTCCCGCCTCCTTGCGAAAGAAGGCCGAACAGGATTCTGCTGCCGGGGAAAAGCCCCATCATAAGACGTCACCCAAACGCTCACAAGCCGTTTCCGGGGCGCTGAAGCGAGAACCGAAATCTGCCGCCAGCCGCCCGGCCATGTCACGGCAAGCGAAAAAGAGCGCAGCAAAGCGAGGCCCGCGCGCTCGAAGTGGGGCGGCGATGAAAGCTGCCCGCATCAGAAAAGCGGCGTAGCCCGCCGCGACCGGCCTGCTCCATTTCAAATCTTGAAGATCCAAGAATCCAACAGTAGTGGAGGAAAAAACAGTGAAACCGAACTCATTGCAACAGCTTTATGTCGAGCAGCTCAGAGATCTCTCTGACGGCGAGCAGCAAATCATTAAGGCCTTGCCGGAAATGATTGAGGCGGCGACATCGAGTGGCTTAAAGCAAGCATTAACAGAGCATCTCGACGTCACCAAGGTTCGGGCAACCCGCCTCGAAAACATATTTACAACACTGGGAGAAAAACCCAAGGGCGAAAAGTGCGGCAGTTCGCTGCCGGGTAGAGTTTACAGTCAATTCGGTCCTCAGTGATCTGAGGCTGAATCTAGGCAGTTTTACCGATTCCGTCGTCCTCCGCCGCTCTGTAGAATTGGGACGGCGATTGACTCATGAGCTCCGGTGACCTCGTCCTCGTCCTCGTCCTCCGCTCATTGAGGAGTAAACTGCACACGGCGGCCGTCGCCGGGCCTTTGCAGTTTGATCGGCTTGGAAGCCGTCCTTGGTCGCCGGAGATCCTTTCTTATCAGCGACACGGATAAAACCTGAATGCACACATCTGCTCAATTGATTCCTTCAACCAGATCGGTCGCCACCCTCAGGCGCGCTGCGGCGACCTGCCAAGCCTGTGATCTATGGAAGATGGCCACGCAAACAGTTTTCGGTGAAGGACCAGCCAAGGCCTCGATCATGTTCGTGGGAGAGCAGCCTGGTGACTTGGAAGATCGTTCTGGCCACCCATTTGTGGGCCCTGCTGGCAAGCTGTTCGACCGGGCACTGGCCGAAACAGGTATTCAGCGCTCCAACGTTTACGTAACCAATGTAGTGAAGCACTTCAAATGGTCGCCGGCCGAGCGTGGAAAGCGACGTATTCACAAGAAGCCACGCTACTCCGAGATTGAGGCTTGCCGACCCTGGCTCGACGCTGAACTAGCAGTGATCAAACCGAAGGTTCTGGTTTGTTTGGGAGCTAGCGCAGCTCAGGCCCTGTTAGGAAAGGATTTTCGCGTGTCTCGAGATCGAGGAAAGCTGGTGAATTCGAACCTTGCCCCGCACGTGTTGGCAACGGTCCATCCTTCATCCATCCTCCGAGCGCAAGATGATGAGTCCCGCCGATTACAACTGCAGGCTTTCATCGAGGACTTGCGCCAGGTCGCACGCGTTGCCACCAGAACGTAAAAGCTCTGAGCCCTGCGTTTGTGTTTCTTTCGGAGAGATGTGGTCGTGGCGATGACAGCTTGCATCCAATTGCAAACGCAGCACGAACAAATGGGAGAAACTGAAAATGCGTAGTCGGTCGAAAAACACTCCCTCGAAGTCCGGACGAGAAATCCGCTATGCAGTCGTTGGATTGGGACATATTGCGCAGGTTGCGGTCCTGCCGGCATTCGATAATGCCCCGAACTCAGAGTTGGCAGCAGTCGTTTCCAGTGACGAGACCAAACGGGAGCAACTGACTAAGATCGCGGGAGGGCCAACCATCGCTGGTTGCCCCGCGCACGGACCCGGACGGGCGCTCATTAGCTTGGGGCCCGGCCGGTGGTCGGGGCAAAGCGGAAAGGAACTTGTCTTAGCCGAGCCATTTCTGCATCCTGAGACGGAGCGACAGGCAGCGGAAGTAAGCCGTTCTTGCAGTGGTGTGTTGTTAGAACGCCGATCATTAGCGTGGCTCCAAGTTCCGTGCGCAGAGCAGTGGTTAACAGTTGGCTGACCAACTGATTCCGTTTGGAAGAGTATCTTCGATTGCGCACCTTGGCCGTTGCTTGCAGCTCAGAAAGCGAGCAACCAGTGAAAAAGCCACAGGGCGGTAATCTGCAGCCGCGGGAAGCGAAATCCAAGCGGCGGAGACGAAACCAGGGGATGTGTTTGGAAGATCGGCCGGGGTTGGAGCCGAATGCAGCAGGTATCGACGTTGGCGCAGGAGAAATGTTTGTGGCCGTACCTCCAGGACGGGACGAGAATCCTGTACGGGTGTTCGCCACCTTTACCGAAGATCTGGAGCGCTTGACCGATTGGCGGGAGCAGTGCGGGGTAACCACGGTGGCGCTGGAATCGACTGGGGTGTATTGGATTCCACTGTTCGAGATTCTTGAACAACGAGGCATCCGCCCCTGTTTAGTGAATGCCCGCCACATGAAGAACGTACCCGGACGGCGCACCGACTGGCACGAGTGCCAATGGTTACAGTTCCTGCACTCCGTGGGATTATTGCGGGCTGCATTTCGGCCTGGGCAGGACGTCTGCGCCGTGCGGACCGTGCTGCGGCACCGTAACGAATTGGTCTCGGCGGCCAGCCAACACGTGCAGCACATGCACAAGGCGCTGACACAAATGAACCTGCAAATCCACCATGTCATCAGTGACATTACCGGGTTGACGGGCCGTGCCATTGTGGACGCCATCCTGGCTGGGCAAAGAGACGGCACAGAACTCGCCAAGCTGAGGGATCCACACATCAAAGCCGACGTGGAGACCATCCGAAAATCGCTGGAAGGCAACTGGCGGCCCGAGCATCTGTTTACCCTCCGTCAATCGCGAGATCTCTATCGCATCTATCAGCAACAGATCGTGAACTGTGATCTGGAAATCGAGAAGATGCTGCGGGAGTTCGAGCCCCGCACCGACCCCACCGAAAGACCTTTACCACCCGACCGGAAACGATATCGAGGCGGGAGCAAAAGAAGAAAGAAGAACGGACATCCCCATCCAGAATTCGATATGCGCACCGAAACCTACAAACTCTTCGGAGTGGATGTCACTCAGATTCCAGGATTAGAAGAGAACGCCTTGCCACTGTTCAGTGAGGTAGGCCGCGACATGTCGAACTGGCCCACCGCAGCACACTTTATCTCCTGGCTTGCACTTTGTCCGGACAACGACATCAGCGGCGGGAAACTGCTGTGGCGGGGAGCACGAAGGGTCAAAAACCGGGCTGGCCATTTATTCCGCTTGGCAGCCTTTTCCCTCCATCATAGCCTCACGCCGTTAGGCAATTACCTGCGCCGAATGAAAGCCAAGCTGGGCCCCAAAGCTGCCACCATGGCAACCGCCCACAAGATCGCAACGATCTTTTACACCATCATCAAAAACCAAGTCGAATATGACGAGACCATCTGGGAAGCCAGAGACGCCCAGAGGGAGAGAAGATTGGAAGCAAAACTCAAACGGCAAGCCAAACGACTGGGCTACGAACTTGTCCCCATCGAATCCAACGCTGCATAACGACTACTTCAGCGCGCGGGAGTTCCTTGGAAGCGCATCCGGTTCTTATCTCGGATGAGTGGCGGCGAAGCGAGCGTCAGGAAAGGGATGGAGCGCCCGCGGTTGTGGAATCCATCGCTGAGCCAACTCGAGGGTGCGCGTCCAAGAGATCCGACGTTTCTGGCTCCGTCGGCGAATAGTACGCCACCAGAGCGCGAGCACCCGATCCCGAAACACCCCCAGACTCGACAGGTTTCCTGGTACCGCGTAGTAGTTGAAGTAGCCTTGCACGACCGACTTGAGCCATCGTCCGGTTTGGGGCACGGGATCGTGCGTGCGCTGGCGGAGTTGCTGCTTAACCTGTCGCAGCTTAGCTCGCATGCGCTTGCGGATCGTTGTGCGCCGCACCATGAATCGCCCTAATCCATTCTTCCCGCTGATGTGCGGGTGAGTAGCCCCGTGGAATTGCCGGGTCGGCCCGGGGAATTTCGCCCCGAGCCGCCCACAGATCCGGACGTGAACCTCTCGATTCATCCGGCTCGTGCCCCCCAGAGATGGCTGCCGCCTTCCATCAAGACAGAGAGTTCCTCCGGTTTCCCGTTGACTCCATCTCGACGTGGGTGACCTGCTCCCTTCGCTCCGCGGGTATTACCCCGCCTCTTCGCTACTACGAAGCAGTGCGCCCTGGCCGGTGCATCGGTACTTTCGGCCTCGTGGGTTCTCTACTTGTGCCTTTTTCCTTTGCATCACCGACCCGGTTCTCAAGTTCCGTACGAAAGCCCGGATAAGAGTCATGCCTCCTATACACCGGACCCCCGCATGACCAGTAAGTAGGTACCTTTCATGCTTGTCCCAGGACGAGGTGCAAGCCCTGGTTTTGGGTGTCGTCTTTGAGATTTTCGATGCTTCATCAGAGGATCGTTTGCACTCATCTCTCTTATCCCCACATGACGTGATCTAACGCCACGCCTTTTAACCATAACGTTCACCACCGCGGTCTTTGGACCGAAGCAGCTTATGGCAGTTTGAAGCCTCCTCCTACAAGGCGGCTCCGAAGGACCTACCTTCATCTTTCGTACAGCATGACGATTACTCGTCTTCTTGACACAAGCACCCCGAGGCTCTCGCAGAACCGGACGTGAACCTCTCGGCTCATCCGGCTCCCATCAAGCAAACGTGCCAGTCATACCGATAGCCCAGTGGACGAAGAGAGCCGTTCGCTCCAGGGCAAGCCGTTGCAGAAACTGGCTTGCCTGGATCTTATGGCCTTTAAAGCGCTTGAACTTTCGCATCACCCAAGCCACGAGCGTCTGATTGACGGACCGGAGCAAGGGGTACAGCGCCGATGGGGCATATCGCCCGTACTACTCAATCCAACCCCGCAGGAGAGGATTGAGCCGCCGAGCAATTTCTTCCAATGACAACTGCGTTTGACGGCGAATATTCAATTCCCGAATCGCCGACCGCATGGTTTTCATCGCCGAGGGGCTGACCGCGGGATTGAATCCGCAGAATAGCGTACATGCCTTTGCGTTTCTTGTCCTTGCAGTAGACGATTTTGGTTTTCGTCGGATGCATCTCCAGGTGGCACTCCGCCAGGCGAGCTTGAAGCTCAGACTTGAGCGCCTGTGCTTCTTGCTCGTTACGGCAGTGCACCAGTCCGTCGTCCGCATACCGACACCACGGGAGGTCCGGGTGTGTCCGCGCCATCCAGAGATCGAACGCGTAGTGGAGAAAAACGTTCGCCAAAATTGGGCTAACCACACCACCCTGAGGTGTGCCGCGATCTCGCTCAATTGTGGTTCCATCTTCCTGCACCATTGGCGCTTTCAGCCATCTTTCGATGTACAGCAGCGCCCATTTACACGTTACGTGTTTTTGTATGGCTCGTAGCAAGAGCTTGTGGTCAATGTTGTCGAACAGGCCTTTGATGTCAAACTCTAGCACCCAGTCGTACTTCCAGCACCGCTCTCGCGTAACCCCTACAGCGTCGAGTGCCGATTTGCTCGGTCTGTAGCCATAGGAGTCTGCCAGAAATACGGGGTCCAGAATCGGCTCAATGACTTGTTTAACCACCATCTGTGCCACGCGATCGGCTACTGTTGGCACACCTAAAATCCTTTGTCCTCCAGACTTTTTGGGAATGGAGACGGCGCGCACCGGCGGAGGAAAGTAGGTTCCCGAGCTCATCCGGTTCCAGATCTTGTAGAGATTACTCTTCAAGTCGGTCTCGAACTGCTCGATCGTCTGTCCATCCACCCCGGCCGCTCCTCCACTGGATTTGACCGCCTTGTACGCTTCATACACCAGCTTCTTATCGATGTTGAACGGCTTGTCTGTCGCACGCATCGAGGTCCTCCTGTTTCCAGTTGCTTCGGTCATGCGGCTCCTACGAGTCGGTCCGTCCCAGTGCTCCGCATCGGTACGCTCGCCTCGCGGTTTCCGCCGCTTGGGCTTCTCCCTTCGCATCAGAGCGACTGGTTCCTGCAGTTCCACGCGATGGCCTGCATCCGCTTCACGCCCCCTCTACGCCGGTCGCCGTCCGCTCAGTCATCAGGCACCCCGCGGACTTGTCCCAGGTGGGCTTCACGCTCCTGGTTTTGACGACACTTGATTTCTTAACGACGCGTCTTCGAAGGGTTCACTTTCGTTCGTCTCTCGGACGCTTACCTGCACGAGTTTGTTCTCGCGCTTTTCCTCCAACGCTCACCACCACGGCTCTTTACCGCAGCAGCTTGGATCGGTTTGAGATCTGCTCCTGAAAGCCGATCCCGAGGGGCCTTCCCTCATCTATCGCTCAGCTTATTCACACGGTTCATTAGTTCATGATGAACTCCTTATCCGTGTGCTTCTGCAGCACACTGAAGCCTAGGAAGTCGAACGTTTCCGGCTTGCCTTCTCCTCTTCGTTCCCGGTTTTGTTCGGCAAATCGACCGAACTCGATCCGG
>QIAN01000311.1 GCA_003225005.1 Acidobacteriota bacterium
CTTTGCTGTCGAAACCCTAATCCGCTGGTACCGTGCCGGGCAGGACGTGCAGCGTCGGCTCCCCGTGCTCTCCACCTATTTGGGTCATGCCCATGTCAGTGACACCTACTGGTACTTGACGCATTGCCCCGAATTGATGGAGTGGGCGGTCAAGCGTCTGGAAAGTCAGTGGGAAGTGCAGCCATGAACACTGCCTGCCGCGTGCCTTTTCTACTCCAGCGGTTCTTCACCGAACGACTCATGAACCAACGCAACGTGAGCCCCCATACCATCGCTTGCTATCGCGACACTTTTCATCTATTCCTCGAGTTCATTCATCGACTAAAGCACCGAGTACCCTCTCAGCTCACATGGGAAGACTTCGATGTGCCGTTGATCGGGGCCTTTCTCGATCATTGTGAGAAAGAGCGCCACAATGTAGTTCGCACCCGCAACCTTCGTCTCGCCGCCATTCGTTCCTTCTTCCGCTACGTCTCCTTCCAAGAGCCCGCTGAGGCGGCCAGAATTCAACAGATCCTCCTCATTCCCAATAAGCGCCAGCCGCGGAGGCTGATCGGGTTCCTGACTCATCCCGAGGTGGAAGCTCTGCTCGCTGCTCCGGATCAGCGTACCTGGAGCGGGCGCCGGGACCACACCTTCCTCCTGCTCACTGTTCAAACCGGGCTGCGCCTCTCGGAGGTGACCGGATTGCACCGGCAAGATGTCATCCTCGGTACCGGTGCTCACGTCTACTGCTTGGGCAAAGGCCGCAAGGAACGTCGCACTCCACTTGCGAAACGCACGGTTGGCGTTTTGCGTGGCTGGCTCCGAGAGCCACAGCGCGGTCGGGATGATATCGTGTTCCCGAACGCACGCGGCGGCCGATTGAGTGCCGACGGCGCTCAGTATCTGCTCGCCAAGCACTTGGCAACGGCGCGCCAGAACTGTCCTTCACTTCGCGAGAAACGCGTCACGCTCCATGTGCTTCGCCATACTACGGCAATGGCGCTGCTTCAGGGTGGCGTCGATACCTCGTCGATCGCACTCTGGCTTGGGCACGAATCACCTGCAACTACCCACGTTTACCTGGATGCGAATTTGGCGTTCAAAGAAAAAATTCTGGGAAAGATGGAGACTTGGAATGGAACGAAAACGGGACGTTACCGTCCGGAAGACCCCGTCTTGAAGTTCCTGAAGAGTCTGTAAGCGTGTCAAAACTATGCCGAGTCGTCGGAGAGGAAACCCGCGAACAACAATGGGTTCCAAGGGCGACTCGGCATAGTTTTCCAGGCGGCATAGCTTCTCTCATGCCGATCACGGCATGAGCGACGGACCTGTGCTCGACTGTGCCATGCTTCGGGCGGGGAGTTGGAGCAGATCCAATTCCTTTTGGGACACGTTTCAGTCCAAACGACCGAACGCTACCTTGGCTGCAAGCAGCGGATTCGATCAGCCGTTAATGATCGTATTGGCATCGAGCCCACTCCTTGAGCTGGGTGCGGGGTTGTGGAAGGTTGGCCGACGACTCGCCAACTGACAAGGCGCTCGTGGGGCTGAGATTGTTTGGCGATGAATATCCCACGATGGATCCTGCATTCTGAACTGCACTCATTATTGGCATACTCTCCCCTGGCGTGGCACAACAAGTTAAGATGCTGTTCGCCCATCGCTGATTTCCGATCTCTTGACGCACTGGTTGTCCGAAGGTCTAATTGAAAACCAGACTCCAACAGGGCCAGCGGAGACCAGAGCGCGTGCGCGTTCCGATTGAGACCGAGCGACTAATCCTGCGTCCGTTCGAAGCTGTGGACGCTCGAGCCGCCTACGGCTGGTTTGGCGATCCGGTCGTCATGCGATTTACTCCGGGAGGGCCAGACAAGAGTATTGAGGAGACCACGACGAGGCTAGCCAATTATCGGGAGCATCAGATTGCACATGGTTTCAGCAAATGGATTACGCTGGACCGCCGTACGAAACTTCCAATCGGAGATTCTGGGCTTCTGATGCTCAAAGACTACGGTTGGATCGATCTGGGGTTCCGTCTCGCGCAACCATGCTGGGGCAAGGGTCTTGCGACCGAGATGGCATCAGCCTGGGTGCGGGCTGCCTTCGGCGAACTTCGCCTCGACCGCCTCCGTGGTTTGGTTCACCCCGAAAACGTTGCTTCAATTCGTGTCCTGGCGAAATTAAGGTTTCGCGAGGAACGGCGTGACACCATCATGGGCATGAACTCGATCCTCTTTTTGCTCGATGCCGAGGCACACTTAACATAAAGCCGATGCTTACACGTGCCGGTGCTCGCCGTGTGGTGATAGCCCTTGGGCGTGCAGAGAGGAACCTACTGTCATGAGAAAGCTTTCGGAAGGAAATGCTTGGATTATGATGAGGCCCCTGCTCTTTGCTGTCTGCGTTGTGTTTATGTTTGCGCTCAGCGGTCCTGGCGCGCAGACGCCTGCCTGGCAGCCATCGCCCGGGCATACGCAAATGCCGATATGGCCTGGGGTAGTGCCCGATGCGCAGCCTGTCGCGGGGCCAGAGTACGCTGAGACGTCGGGGAAAGACTTTCTTCCCGGCGGGAGGCCAGCGGTTGGCGTGAGCAATGTGACGCGGCCTACGATCACGGTCTATTCGCCGCAGGGAAAGAATACGGGCGCTGCGGTGGTCGTGTTTCCTGGCGGGGGCTATCAGGTTCTTGCCATCGATCTTGAAGGCACGGAAGTCTGTGACTGGCTGACGCCGAAAGGGATCACGTGTGTCCTGTTGAAATACCGCGTGACGGATGTGGGACCGTATCCGAAATCGGGGCCATATCCAGAATCACCGATGGCGTTGGAAGATGCGCAGAGGGCAATGGGGCTAGTGCGTTTTCACGCGGCGGAGTGGGACATTGATCCGCACAAGATTGGCGCGCTCGGGTTTTCGGCAGGTGGGCATCTGGTGGCAGCGATCAGCACGCACTACGCGAAGCGTT
>QIAN01000312.1 GCA_003225005.1 Acidobacteriota bacterium
AATCGACTATGCTGCCCGGCACCTATGCGAGGACCTCAACCGCATGCAGCCTGTAACCTTGGACAAATTTCATCTTCCGATCCGTTACCACGTCCAGTAGCAGACCCACAAGAAATTTTCTTAAAACGCGCAAAAAGCTGATCGTTTGCTAAGACCTCTGATCTTTATTATTGCCCGCCGCCATCCACCTAGCTGCTAAGACGCCAGGTTGTGGGATCACTAGGTCTTTCGGACCTGGGTGGATGCCTGTACCGCGAGTCAGCGAGGGCTCGGATGGGCAAATTGCAAAGGGCGGGGTGGACTGGGGGGGACTAGCGGGAGGCTTACACTCAAACGCTTATCTGTAAAATAGAACTTTTCCGGAAGGATCGAGTTGTTGCAAGAAATCAAAATCAAAAACATTGCGGGTCAGCACGGAGCAGCCATGCTTTCTAGCTGTGGCGAATAGCAAGGCATCGTTCAACACTCGGCGTCGCTGGTCGCTCTTGTATCCCTGCAGCCGGGCGAGCGTACCGGACAGAATTCCCGCTTCAGCGTAGGGCCGTCGGGTGCTTGTCCGCTTCTCTAGGCAGCTCGCGTTCTAATTGGTTTAGCCTGTTTGCCTTCCCAATATCTTGCCGACAAAGCCTTGCACGATTTCGAACCCTGCCGACAGCCTTACATCGAGATCACATTCCCGGGCTAGCTCTTGGAACACCGGTTCCCACTCGGAGGGCGGCGGCTCAAGCTTACGAGGAATGGGGTGTGTCGCCCTTTTCGCAAACGTCGCTTTTATTGCAGCCGCAAGCCTTTGATTGTCGAGTTTTTCGTGTCGAATCAGAAGCAGCATATCGATCAGATCTTTCGTTCTGGTGTTCACGCGATCCTCGCGCGGCAGTGAGTACGCGTGCAGTTTCTCTGCAAACTGCTGTTCCCGCGAAATGATGGGAAACGAAGGTGGAGCGATTCCGCCAAACCCGAGCCAATCCCGTCCCTCGACCACCTCAACAGGCTCCATCACTTCGTCGCCGATCCCAATATCCACGTGAAAGCGCGCGAATCCTCGACCGTCCATGCGAGCATCGACAGGGTAGCGACTTCCACCCTCGGGCGCTCCGTCCAACTCTTCGCGCGGCTCTCCCACAAGAAACTCAAAGTAGTCGTTGAGTTGGATCGCGGCGGAGTCTTGTAGCATCGCTCGTACTTGCTTCCGCCGCTCGTCGGGGTCCTTGGCTAGGCGAGTTCCGTCGTGAAGCGTCAGGTCGATGTCTTTCGTCGTTCGCGCGGAGCGAATCCGCAGCTCCATCGCATAACCTCCCTTCAATATCCACGGATACGTTCCCTTTGGCCCCTTCGGAAATAATCTCGCCAGAAAGCGATCAAAGGCGACTTGCCTGCGCAGGCGCTGCAAGTCCGTCCGTTCCACCTGCGCCCGCGTCTGCAGTCTGGTTTCTAGAGCCGTGCGAAATGCGCCGGCCGTTTTGTATTGTTTTACTTCGTCCATTAGCGGTGTTGCCCGGCAAGCTCTCGAAAGGAGTCTCGGAATCTATCGTGCGGCAGTGAGTCAATCTGCTTCCCGGTGATGAGCCCGCGCCGCATTGCCTCGTCGATAGCTTGCCGGATGAGATTTCGGTCTACATGGCCGGTCTGGAGCAAATCCAGAACCGTGCGCAGTGGGCGTGTAACTCGCACGCCCTGCATTTGTTCGATATCGCTTTCGCTGAGATCAGCTCGGTGAAGAATCAGAACTTCCGGGATTCGGCTGTTGCGTCGAAAATGTTTGGGGACTGTCATGTGCAGCTTCGAGGGCATGATATCGGAGAGCTCGTGAAGACTGAGAGCCGTGTCGTGACTGTACGTGCCTTCCGGAACTTCTTGACGATTCTGCGACCACAGATACCAAAGCATCAGATCAGGGCGCTCCGCCGTGGGAAAATCGGCCAGCCGATAAACACCACGATGCTCCCGGATCCAGTTTCTGACCTTCACGTGGTAGGCATGGGTCTTTTCGGCGAATCCTGCTCGCGTGGCTTGCTTGGTGGTGAAGAACCCCTGCTGAGATTGCGTTATTTCGTAGAGCCGTCTTGCGGCTTCTTTGTATGGTCCCGCCATAGCACAATCCCCTTACTTTCTTGGGGAATTATGCATCACGGCCTGGCACTAGGCAATAGCCAATCCTGCCGTGCTAACCTCATGAAAACCCGGGAGATCCATTATCTTGCCCCTTGTAATCGATCATCTGAATCCGCGTTTTTTTGAACTTCGAACGAAAAATAGATAAAGAAACATCCGTCATCTTCTGTGCCGCAGGCACAGAATTCTCATCCTTCATACATCTG
>QIAN01000313.1 GCA_003225005.1 Acidobacteriota bacterium
AGCTCCGTTCGGGTAGTGCTGGGTTAGCGGGGTCTCAGTCACATTAAAATTAAACAGATGGTCAGAAGACCGAACTCAGACGTTAAATCCGCCGACATTTCTCTGTTTGGGGAATATTTCTCAGGTGGCGGAGTTGTAGATAGTAGCTGGATGACGCAGCCAAGTGATCGACAAAGAAGAATCGGAACGCAAGACGTGAGAGTAACAAATCTCTCATGCTTAGGGAGCTAACATGTTTGAAGGACTGTTTCAGCCCATGCATCTGCTAGTTATCGTCGGAATTGCCCCTGCTCGTCTTCGGACCAAAAAAGCTCCCGGAACTCGGAAAAGGAATCGGAGAAGGCATCCGTGGCTTCAAAGCAGCCATTAGCAATGAAGGGAAGCCGGCCAGCACAACAACAACCACCGTTGTTAACGACCGAAGCGTGACCAGAGGGTGATTGCAGCAAATCACTCTCGATCAGATACCAACCGGCTGGTCCGGAATTGTTGTCACGGGGGGCAAACATCATTTGACAAACATGTGACACGATCCACGGATCCATTGTCCTGGCGCAGAATCAAATCTGTCAAACGCACCGAAGACAGCCTTTACGAATACGCCGCGTGGTCTTTGGGTAGCGAGCAATACACAACAAAGCATCTTGGAGCGAGTTGGATCCAGATTCCCAAGGGGCGTGGTTAAAACCGATGGGACGGAACGCTCGACAGCCGACACCGGACAACTAATGACTCGTTAGATGTAGGGCCGTTCTGATCCGCATGCAGCAATGCGGTGGGCGCCTTCGAAGGTCGTTGTGTGTCTGACCAACCGCAGCCGTTACCTGCAATTGAAATAACACAGAAAACTGGAGAACAAATAAATGAGCTACAAGTTTGATCAGCAAGCAAAAAAGACTGCGCGAGTTCGGAGCCTGTTCGTGGCCGCTCTCGTGTTCGCATGTGCCTTGGGCACAGTCACCCTTGCGGCGGCGCAAGTCACGCCCCCACCCGTTCCTGACAAGATTGCAGTACCGGCAGGAAACTCTGCATACTTGGTCGGCCACGCCTTCGGTAGTCAGGGCTATACTTGCCTGCCGACAAGCACAGGCGTCGCGGCGTGGAACCCCACCGCCCGTCCCGAAGCTACCCTCTTTACGGACCTTTTCGGGGCACAGTTCCAGATCATTACTCACTTCCAGAGCATCAACGAAAACCCTAAAGCGGGCGTCACGGTCCCCCTCAGTGGGAACGTGACGTGGCAGGGTTCCCTCGATAGCAGCAGAGTGTGGGCTGTAAAGGTGAATGGGATCGACCCTGACCCCAACGTCGCGAGTTGCCCCAATACCGGTTCGATTCAATGCGTCTTGTTGCAGTCAGTCGGGAACAAGAAAGGGCCAAACGGCGGCAACCTCCTGGCCAAAACCACCTTCATCCAACGTCTGAACACCAGCGGCGGAGCTGTTCCTACCACCGCCTGCACTGTGGGTCAGACTCAGCTCGTGCCCTACACGGCCGACTACTTCTTCTTCCGCAAGGACCAATAAGCACCGGGCCCCTCGTGAAGGAAGATTCGGGCTGTGCACGCGAAGGCGGCCAGGGTTGCCGAGCTTCGCGTGCGCGTCCGTTGGTTAAGGCTAAGCGATGTCGGGGAAAGTCAATCGGGGGTAGAGAGGCATTGCGTCCAAGATAGATGGAACAGCCGTAGCCCCGTGGTCTTTTGCCTTCCGTTTCCGATTTGGTCAAGTCGAGGACACAACCGATAGAGGCAGTGAAAACCACCTTAGGGGAACAACCCAAGGCTGCGATCGAGAGGATATGAGTTCATGCACAGCGAAATCACGAACTCCGGAATTACGAGTCCAACGGGGAGCACAGCATCACAAACGGTCCGCGGACACAGGCAGCCGGGGCCACGCCCGATCCTGTACGGTCTTCCCTGCGCGAATTGCAGGCTCTACTACGCAGCAGAGCTTGCGGTCTGTCCGACCTGCAGTTGCGGCGATCGTATTTCAACCTAACCGGACTCGTCCGTCCCATGTCGATGCCATAGACGTTCGTCCTCCAAAGGTTCGAATCCCTGCCAACTCGGTTTCGCCAGCGCGGAACAGCAATTCGGAAGTGATCCCTGAGAGATTCCGATCACGTCACAAATTTACGCCAAAACTTGACCGCGCGGTGACACGCTGTTTCTTGCACTTCTCTACCCTGGTAACAATGCCACTTGGCCTCGCCTTGCAGCACAACCTAATAAAGGACAGAAGAACTGAATCTGCGTATGTTTCGTATATTTTCTCAGTTACCGCAAAGCTCTAGTAGCCCGCCGTACGGTGGTGGTCAATGACGAATCGCGACCGGGAATACAACGCTTTTACACCGAAGACCCTTGGAGCAATCGCATCGAGCTTGTGGATGCTGAGACCCCCCGACGTGCGGCAGAGTTTCCCGGTGAAAGCACATCAAGACGCGGCCAGTGCCGCCCCCCCCGACCCGCAGTCGCGGTATCTCCGCAACCAGGTTGGCGGAACCTGCGGATTCTGGCAATCCCTGGCAGTCTTCGTGCAGCTTCTTCAAACGCGACTCTTCTGGACTCTGCTGCGGCTTTGACTCCGGGGAACGTTGAGGTCATCGTCTATCGCGGCCTCGCCGCGCTGCCCCACTTCAATCCCGACCTCGACAATGATCTGGTATCTCTGCCTGTGTCCGAGTTTCGTTCCCAGCTACGCATATCCGATGGAATCCTATTTTCGACCCCAGAATACGCGCATGGTATTCCCGGCGTTCTGAAGAATGCCCTTGACGGGTTGTTTCGAGCGGAGACTATACGTCGCACTTTTCGGCGCTTCTTCGCGCTCGACCTACGCGCAAGCTTCTCTTGCCGAGAGTCTCAAGGTAATGGCGGCCAGGATGATCGGCGAAGCGTCGATCACTGTGCCTCTGGCTCGGCAGCAATCTTCACCAAGGCTCGATTGTCTTGGACCCCGATCTTTCCAGCCTGATTCGGTCAGCTGTCGCCGCATTCGTGAGCGCTATCCGTGCGGGGAGGCCACGCGCTTCCTCTTGATCCCCCGGCCGGACGCTCGATGTTAGCAACCGCCTCCCATTTCGAGTGCAGGAAGTTCTCGCTTCAGCCCAACGCCACTATCGACAGGACAGCTTACCCGACGATCCGCTCGGGAGGTCGGATTAGGGGCGCGCCGATGAACGACGCCGAAATCCGGGATCGCGGGGCTGTCTCTGATTTCCTAGGCTTGAGCTGCTAAACAGTCATTTAACAATCTCGAGACAACTGCGCCGCATCCGAACTCGACTTGCACGAGTCCAATACTCATACGACCGAAGGCGGCTTTCGCTGGAGATTCGCTGCTTTGGAGAGCAGCGATGTGGGTGAGGTCATGCCCTACTTGTAAGGCTCTAATGAAAAAGCTGAGATTAAGCGATTCCGTGCCCTGTCGGTGAGGGTGGGTGTGGCAGGGCCATACGAATTGAGAGCCCGGCTGCAACCCCGTAAACAGCATGCGGGAATCGTGAGGAGAGAAGGCAGGACTAATGTGGCAAAAGCAATCGAGTTCTACATACCGACCAACTTCCGAAAAAGCGTGAAATGGGGGTCCCCTGAACAACGCGGAAAGATCATCGAGTTCGCTCCACAGGTGAAAAAATCGGCCTGACACGAATGAGTTTGCATCCACCAAAAGCAAACTCCACCGAAATCTCATCATGTCTAGTGAGGGCGATTACGCCTTTCACATAACTATTAACAAAACAAACGCTTAGCAACGTGTCACATGCAAGGCCATTTTGATTCGTACGAAGTAGTGCGGCAAATCGCCTCCGAGCTTGTTACGCGGCCTAACAACCTCAACCGTTTGTAAAACTAGAAATAACAGATAGAACTGGAGAACAATCAAATGAGCTACAACCTTGGTCAGCAGACCAAAAAGACTGCGCGAGTTCGGAACCTAATTTCGGCCTGTCTCATCGCGGTTACGTTCTTCACAGCTTCCGTGTTTGCGAAAGACGGGCGACCCGGGTTGCAGGTTATCGCGGAAGTAAAACACGATACGTCTCTTTCCTTGCGGGATATGGAATCGAGCGTTGCGAGCCAGGCGACCGTGGCGCCAAGGCGCGTGATGCCTCTCCTTTTGCCGCATCCGGTCACAGCGGAGGCTTCAGTGCAGGCCGATAGGGCCTTGCAGAAAGTCGATTTGCCCTTCGTCTCTGCGAGCCTGGGGCTCAATTTCGAAGGCTTGGGCCAGGGACAGCACGGCTTTGTGGTCAATGCGGCGCCCCCCGACACAAATGGGGTTGTGGGTACAATGCAGTACGTTCAGTGGGTCAACAGTTCGTTTGCGGTATTTGACAAAGCCACGGGAGCAAGGTTGATGGGGCCCACTGCCGGCAACGCTTTCTGGGCAGGCTTTGGCGGGGGATGCCAAAGCAATAATGACGGCGATCCCGTTATCCAGTACGACAAGATGGCCAATCGTTGGGTCGCGACTCAGTTCTCGGTCAGTACCACTCCTTTCCTGCAGTGCGTCGCGGTGTCGACCACCAATGACGCGACCGGCAGCTATAACCGGTATGCCTTCACATTGCCAAATTTCAACGACTACCCGAAGCTGGGCATTTGGCCCGATGGCTATTACTTCTCCTTCAACATGTTTAATGCCGCGGGCACCATATTCTTTGGAGCGGACGCTTGCGCCGCAAACCGTACCGCGATGCTGGCTGGCAACGCCGCAACCATGATCTGTTTCCAGCAGAGTAGCAACGTAGCTAGCCTATTGCCGTCCGACACGGACGGAACCATTAAGCCCGCGAGCGGCGAACCAGCGTTTTTCATGAACTTTGGCACGAACTCCCTTAACTTGTGGAAGTTTCACGTAGATTTCACCACGCCCGCGAATTCAACCTTCACAGGGCCGACTACGCTGGCAGTGGCGAGTTTCACTCCGCTCTGCAACGGCGGCAGCAACTGCGTTGTCCAGCCCGGAACGACGCAGAAACTGGATTCTCTGGCCGACCGGTTGATGTATCGCCTAGCATGGAGAAAGTTTGCTGACGGTCACGAATCCATTGTCATCAACCATGCGATTTCAACGGGTATCCGCTGGTACGAAATTCAGAATCCCAATGGAAGCCCGACGGTTTTCCAACAGGGCACCTTCCATCCGACCGCGGACACGCGTTGGATGGGTAGCATCGCCATGGACCAAGCGGGCGACATCGCCCTGGGATATAGCGAGTCCAGTGGCAACGTCCGTCCGTCTGTTTTTTTCACCGGCCGCGAGCCAAGTGATCCGGCAGGGACTCTGCAATCGGAAGCCGCCATCGTCAATGGAACTGGTTCACAGACTGGCGGCCTGAGCCGTTGGGGGGACTACAGTGCTATGACGGTCGATCCGGTGGACGACTGCACTTTCTGGTACACACAGGAGTACATGACGACAACCGGAAGCTTCAATTGGAACACACGCATTGCGACGGTTAAGTTCCCGAACTGCGGCAGTGGGAGTGGTGGTCCGGCAGTAACGCTATCCGTCACGAGCCTAGCCTTCGGCAAGAGAGTGCTAGGAACAACCAGTACGGCGAAAGTTGTTAAGCTGACGAACACAGGTACCGGTACGCTGAATATCAGCAGTATCACGATCACTGGCGATTTCGCCATCAGCGCCAAAACCTGTGGGACGACGGTCGCCGCGGGCGCCAGTTGCACCGTCAGTGTGACCTTCAAGCCGACTGTGATTGGCATTCGCAATGGGACGTTGACTTTTAACAATGACTCGGCGACCAACCCGCAGAAATTGGCCTTGACAGGGACCGGCACACAAATCTCCCTTTCGCCAGTCTCGCTCAACTTCGCTACAGTGGCGGTGGGAGCAACCAGTGCGGCCAAGTCAGTGACGGTCACGAACGTCGGTACTACGGCCGTGACGTTCACGGGTTTCTCGATTGCAGGGACCAATCCGGGAGACTATCTGGTCTCCGGAAAAACCTGCGGCACCTCACTAGCAGGGGGAGGGAGTTGCACGGTTAGCCTGCGGTTCAAGCCAACTGCCACGGGAACGCGTAAAGCTATTGTCCGAGTAGCCGACAATGGAGGCGGCAGTCCGCAGAGCGCATCGCTCACCGGAGTCGGACAATAGCCGAGGACGAAAAGGCGCACTCCATGGTCTGTCGCTTTGGAGCTCAGCCGGTGGCCACACGCATGACGCAGTGTAATGGAGCACAACTATGAATAAGTTGAACTCTTGAGGGTGCCCCCATCCTTGCGCGGCAAGGATGGGGCGTTTGACTCTCCAGGAGGATCGAAGAAATGGAAACCATGGTTGACATCGAAAATACGTTCTGGCTTGCCGCTCGACTCAGGGCGGTCCGCGGGTAATCTGCTCCCCCGCAGCACCGTGCCATATCCCCGGTAGTGCTATTTACTCAGGGCCGAACTACCCCTACTGTCATTGGAAGAACTGTGCTCCTCCGAGAGGAGCTTTCGGATCCGTCCAGCCGGGTGGCGTAACGGGTTT
>QIAN01000314.1 GCA_003225005.1 Acidobacteriota bacterium
AAAGTTGTTCCCGAACTGTTCGCCCAATCACACAAACGTCTGCCGCCCGATCCACGTCATCCTGCGAGAATATTGCGCCTTGATCCACGTACCAACGTTTGATGTCGAAGTATTCGGGCGAAACGCCGCGGTAGGAGGTGTGCCAATTCTGATTGCCGTAGATAACCTGAACCGGATCATCCACATTCGGCGAAACGCTCTTGATAAGAGAAATCTGGTTCTTAATTGCAACGGCATCGGCCATAACCAACGTCTTGGTGTCATGCGTGCCGGTGCGGACGCCGTTAATCGCCCGGCCGCCAGCTTCAATCCAGACGAAGTTGTCTCCAAGGTTGTTCAGTTGTTGCTGGACTCGCGCTTGTCCCGCTTTGCCGATTGCCACGACACAGATCACAGCCGCAATCCCGATGGTGATCCCCAGAACAGTCAGGAGGCTTCGCATCTTGTTTCTGAGCAGCGCCACCAATGCGGATCGAAACAGAGCTCCGTAGTTCACGGTTCTGATGCCTCCTCGCTTCTGGGAAATCTTACAGACTCAAGATAAAACTACACTACACTTGGGCTATTGCACCGTAGCGCTGCGCCCCCTTCGTCTCTCCCCTGGGGATTGAGCTGTCCGGCCCTAGCTCTCATGCGACACAGCATCCAGACAATATACCGGTGTCTACCTGAAGGCCGGATGAAAGGGAATTGACTGAGAGGCTTGCCATGCGAAAACGACGGTGCCGTTTGGATCATATATGAGGAGGTTCGCGGTCGGCTTCCGCGGGTCGAGTGCTAATGAGGAGAACGCAACCGTCGGGTGTCGCTCCAGAAGGTTCGCGAGCAGAACGGTCTGCTCACCTTGGGCCTCTACGCGCTGAATCCGAAGACGCAGCGCTCTCCGTGGGTGGCAATTGACGATGACTACGAGAATGCACTGGGAGATCTTCTAAAGTTGCAATGGGAGGTGCGACAGCATGGAGTTGAGCAGCGCTCGAAAAGTCTCGGAATTACTATTTCGCACCTCTCCGAGGCTCCGCTTCGCCAAGCCAAAAATGACTTTGTGAGAGGAATTGTGTCTATGGTCTTTAGGCCGACCTTGACTTGTCGTGCTAACGAGTCGCTTGAAAATTAATCACCGCGGTGTTTCCTGAGCCAGGAGGAGAGATTCAACTCAACCCCGAAGGAAACCGTATTGAGGACGTTATACACACTGTAGCTGTAGCCGGCGCTCAAATCCACAAAGCACGTGAGATTGTAATCGAGCCCGAGGTTTATCCCGTCGTCTCGGGTCAGGCGCGCGCCCCATTTCGTTGAACCGGGGGAGCTTTTCTTGCCACGAACGAAGATCTGTTGTGCCCCCCAGGGGAGTATGTAGTACTCCGAAGCACTCACACTGAACTTGTCCCAGGTCCAGCTCGGAGCCGCCCTCAAAGTATTGCGAGAATAATTTGCTGCGCCGGGGCGGACTATTTGGTTACGGGCGTTGTTTGTGTTTCGGCCGAGGCCAGAACCTTGCCTCGATTATGTGGTGACCGGCGTTTCGACCTGAGAGTGTAAATAGAACTTTAGGTCACGTACCCAGGTTTCTTGCGGAAGCCCGAGTTACACCGTAGCGTGAAGCGTGGAAGGGAACTCATGAAATCAAGTGGATGGTTGCGTATCTTCTCCATAGCAATACTAGTGCTCAGCACCAGCATGGTTCTTGCCCAAGAGCAAGGTCATGGACACGGGCGCGGGCGCGATAAGCATGGCAACGAAGACGAAGATAATGATCGAAAGGGTAACAAAGTGCACGGCCATGAAGGCCATGGGTACGATGACCGCGATCACGAGACTATGCATGGCTGGTACGAGGGCCATCGGGGAAACTTGCCGCCTGGACTCGCAAAGAAGGATCGATTACCGCCTGGCCTGGAACGTCAACTAGAACTTCGGGGCACGCTGCCGCCCGGTTTAAGGGCGAGGATTTACGCTGTTCCCGTCGATCTTGAACGGGAGTTGCCTCCGCCTCCTCCCCATTGTGAGCACGTCTTTATCGGCGGACACATTGTGCTCCTCAATCGCAGCACGTTTCTGGTAGTAGATGTTTTCCATCTGGGGTTCTAGCCAGTCCTGCGTTCCTGAATCGTCCAGCAGCCGGCGGGTGAATGCAAGGCTTAATGGATAGAGCCCTCAATTATTGGGCGTGCCCATTCCGGGCAGACTTGATGTCGAACCCATCCAGCTACTTAAGATCGGCATCTTTGTGAGCGAAGCCGGGTAGGTTTACAACTCTTGTCATCGCGCCCCCGGCGGCTCCTGGGTGGCGGGAATTCCGACTAGGTAGCGATAGAACGCAACCGCCCGGTTAACCGAGGAAGACTCATTTCCCGCGATCAGCCCGTTGGCGTTCTTTCCTATGCGGACGATGCTGTAGTAACGCCAGACCTTATCCGATTCGCGATCCAGGAAGTACATCGACTGCAACTCGCCGGGGTGAAAGATAGGTATGAAGTAATAGCGCATCGTGCTGAGGTTCTCGACATCGAAGACGACCCGGCTCGCCGACGCCTCGACAATGTGCATTCGGTAGATGGCTTTGCCAGAAAGGTTATCGACCTGCTCGAAGTAGAGCACCTTGCCTTCCTTCATCTCATTGGACGTGAAGTCTTCGCGGCGTTGACCAGGCTGCGAGTCGATCAGAGCGTAGGCGCTCCCAATTAATGTTCGCCACTGCTGGTGAGTAGTCGACCAGTAGCGCATGCCGGCGAGTTCTGAAATTGCCCCGATGTGGCGAAGCAAGCCCTCAGCCTCCGAGCTATGGGGAAATCGCGCGACTATGGTGACCAACGTCGCAAAGCCCCCTTCAGCCCAACTGGTGCACGCGGGCGGTTTCCAGTCGCGACCCAAATCAGACCTGCTCCATGATTTCACGATGGCCAGCTCATCCACCCCCCGGATACGCCGGAATGGGTTCCTTTCCACATGGCGGCTGCGGTCCGGGCTGAGGCTGAACCTCAATGAGGAGCCCCGCCCGCAGCGCAGGGGGAGAATACAGGAAGCGATCTGCGGGTTGGGCTGGATATACCGCGGGCAGTAACAAGAGGAGAGCCGAAAAACTCAGCGCATCCCGGAACCGGGGCAGTTCATTGTGAGTTCGCATGATGATCACTGCCACTGGGATTCCGAGCCTGGTAATCAACAATTGTTGTAAAGCGTCGAAGCCGCGCACCCATGTCGTCTTCCAAAGGCTAACACGACACGGAATTTGAGCATCGGGACCAACGGCAGAAGGCGGATTCGCCAAGGGGTGCGTAAAAGCCGGAGATCGTCCGACATCGCAGTGAAGTTGATGCGCTGTGCCACGCAGCATTACTTTTGTCATCTTTCGGTTCGAACGCTGTCTTTCCGCAAGAAATCAAAATCGCAGCCGAACTCCGGGCCGAGAACGGAATCCGCATAGAGTTTGGCATAGCCGCGCGCAGCTCCGCGGACGGGCCTTGTCTCCCGCCGCCTGTTTTCAAGATCCTGTTCGGAAACCATAGCATCGATCCGCCGTTCTCTTACGCTCAACCGAATCTCATCACCCGTCCGAATAAGCCCCAACGGACCGCCTTTCGCCGACTCTGGGGAGACATGCAGGATAATGGTTCCGAATGCGGTGCCGCTCATGCGAGCATCGGAAATGCGCACCATGTCTTTGACGCCAGCACGCGCCAGCTTCGCTGGAATGGGCAGGTATCCCGCTTCAGGCATACCGGCTGCCACGGATCCGGCATTTTGCAAGACCAACTCGCTCGCGGGCGATACCTCTAACCCGGGGTCGTCAATCCGTGCCGCAAGATCGTTCAAATCCTTGAATACGACAGCGCGCCCTACGTGTTCGGATAGACGCTCATCCGCGGCTGCACACTTGAGCAACGCGCCATTGGGTGCAATATTTCCAAAAAGCGCCAACAATCCCCCGCTGCGTCGAATGGGGTGGTCTGCCGAGTGAATCACGTTGCGGTCAACAAATTTCCCAGGTGGGGCGAGTTGCTCCCCAAGCGTCTCGCCGGTAACGGTGCAACAGTTCAAGTTCAAAAGCGGTTTTAGCTCACGGAGAAGGGCCGGCATCCCTCCCGCCGCATGAAAATCCTCCATGTAATACTGGCCGATTGGCTTTAAGTTAACCAGCACCGGAGTGGACTCGCTGAGAGCGTTCAAATCACGCAGGCTTATATTGATGCCTACCCGCCCGGCTATGGCCGCCAGGTGAATGACGCCATTGGTAGAACCTCCAATCGCGATAAGAGCGCGAATGGCATTTTCAATCGATTCCCGGGTGACGATCTGCGTGGGAAGTGTTCCAGATTCGGCTAGACGCACAGCCTGCATACCCGTGGCCTCGCCATGCCTAAGGCGATCCGCATGAACAGCCGGAGCCGCCGCGCTCCCCGGGAGACTCAGCCCGAGTGTCTCGGCGATACATGCCATCGTGCTCGCCGTCCCCATAACTGCACAGGTGCCTGCGGTGACTGCCAAGTTGTCTTCCACCTCCGCGATCTCTGCGTCGCTTGTTTCAGCTGCACGATAGCGCGCCCAGTATTTCCGGCAATCGGTGCAGGCACCGAGGCGCTCCGCATGGTAACGCCCTGTCATCATGGGCCCGGCGACTAGCTGAATGGCTGGGAGTCCAGCTGAGAGGGCGCCCATGATCTGGGCTGGTACGGTCTTATCGCAGCCACCTATCAATACGACAGCGCTCATTGGTTGCGCCCGAATCATCTCCTCGACATCCATCGACATCAAATTTCGGAACATCATGCTGGTCGGATGGAGGAAAACCTCGCCTAGGGAAATGGTTGGAAATTCCATGGGCAATCCGCCGCCTGCGATAATGCCGCGTTTCACGGCTTCCACAAGTTGTGGAGTCAAGCGGTGGCAATTATTGAATCCGCTGGCGGACGTAGCTATCCCGATGATGGGTCGACGAAGCATCGCGCTGGAGTAACCCATCGACTTGGCAAAGGATCGGCGCAGGTAAGTGGCAAAATCCGGATCCCCGTAGCCAGTGAGTTTTATCCAGATCATATTTCGTCTTCATGCGATGTCCCAAGACGTCATGTCCCAGACGACCGGATTTCCC
>QIAN01000315.1 GCA_003225005.1 Acidobacteriota bacterium
TGCCGAAGTGCAGGCAGCCCGTCGGGCACGATTTGATGCAGGCCGGTTCTAGGCCTTCGCTCACGCGGTCCGTGCACAGTGTGCACTTGAACACGCGATTAGTCTTCGGATTCATCTTTGGAATGTCGAACGGGCATCCCGTAATGCAGTAGCCGCACCCAATGCAATTGGCCTGCTGAAAATCGACGATGCCGTTGGTGTACTGCACGATAGCCCCGTCCGCGGGACAAGCCGCCAGGCACCCCGGCTCCGCGCAATGCATGCACTGATTCTTGCGCATCAGCCACATCAGCGTGCCGTCTTCGCGCTCATGCTCGTTAAAGAGAATCAGGTTCCAGTAATTCCAGCGCGTCTCCGGCATCGTCTGGTAGGTGTTGCCGAAAACCGTTTCTCCAAACGGCAAGTCGTTCCACTCCATGCACGCCACTTCGCATGCCTTGCAGCCAATGCATGTAGTTGTATCAATGAGTTTGCAGACGGTATATTGGCGCTGCGTGTCTTCGCCGGGAACGCTCCCGGCGTGGCCGGAGATTTTTTGAATGCGCAGTATTTCTTGGCTCATGGCGCCCTCTACGCTCTCTCGAGCTTCACCAGGAAGCCCTTGAATTCCGGAGTGTAGGCGTTGGGATCAAAAACCGTCGGCGTCAGCAGATTTACCAGTGTCCTCGCATCGTTGTTCTCGTCTTCCTTGATGCCCCGATAACCCTGATGAATGGGAATGCCGATCTGGTAGACCTTTTTGCCGTCGATCATCATCGACTTGATCCGCTTCGTAACCATCGCTTTCGCAATGTACTCCCCGCGGATGCTCGACACCTTAACCTTCTCGCCCCCCGTGATCCCCATCTCTTGCGCCATTTCCGCAGAAATTTCCACGAATGGCTCGGGCACCAGCTGCACGTTCATCGGATTATTCTTCGTCCAGTAGTGATAAAGTTCCGTCAGGCGATAGGTCGTACAGACGACGGTGTAGCCGTCCTTCGTTGTGCCGTATTTGTCGTCCGGGGTCTTGTAGCGTTTCACCACCGGATTGTGCGTTTGTCCCGGATGAAGCGGGTTGTCAATTGGACTTTCAATTGGTTCGTAGTGTTCCGGCAACGGTCCATCGGCAAAGGCCCCGAGCGGCGCGAAGATTCTCCCTACGCCTTCCGGATTCATGATGAACGGGCCCATGTGATCTTTGGGCTTGGAATCGGTCTTGAAGTCCGGCACGTCGTTGCCGACCCATTTTTGTGTGCTTTCGCTCCACCAGACTTGCTTCCGGGTTGGATCCCAGGGCTTGCCGTCGGCGTCGCACGACGCACGGTTGTAGAGCACCCGACGATTCGCAGGCCAGGACCAGCCCCATCCCGGATGCAAACCCAAATTCGAAGGGTCCGAGGGATCGCGTCGCGCCGTCTGATTGCCGGCTTCGGTGAAGGAGCCGGAGTAAATCCAGTTGCCGCAGGAGGTCGTACCATCGTCTTTCAGCCAAGCAAAGCCAGGAAGCTGCTGGCCGGCCTTGATTTGCTGCTTCGTGGTTGGATCCTCCAGATCTACCAGCGCCTTCCCGTTGATTTCCTTCAATACCTCGGCCAGGGCCGGGCTCGACGGGACGCTGTAGTTCCAAGTCAGGTTCAAAACGGGATCAGGGAACTTACCGCCGTCTTTCTTGTACAGCTCGCGAATCTTCAAGAAGATTTGCGACACGATAGCCTGGTCCAGCCGGCAGTCTCCGGGCATCGGCAGGGCCGTATTCTTCCATAGCAGCCAGCGCGCGGAATTGGTGAACGACCCGTCTTTCTCGGCAAATCCCGCACAAGGCAGACGGTACACCGTGGTTTGAATCTGCTTCATTTCGTCCTGCGTGATGCCCGGCGATTTCCAGAATTCACTGGTTTCGTCGGGGTAGATTTCCCCGACCACCAGCCAATCCGCTTTTTTCAGCGCGTTAATATTTTTCTTGGAGTCGGGACCGATCGCTACGCCGTTCATGCCAAAAGCCAGCATGCCTTTCACCGTCCCGCTGTACATGTCGTCCCACATCTGCACCCACGAATAGTTGCGATCCACTTTCGGCAGATAATCGAACGCCCAGCCGTTTTGTTTGGTGGCCGCGTCCCCAAACAGAGCTTTCAGATAACTGGTCGCGAATTTCGGCGTGTTGCCATAGTAGTTGAACGAATCCCACGGGCCGGGCTTCGAGGGTGTCGGCGTAATGCGTTTCATCCAGGAGTCAAAGGAAGTGTCCGCGGGCGTCGGAACTTTCAGATAGCCGGGCAAATTGTCGAAGATACCGGCCATGTCCGTGGCACCCTGAATGTTCGAGTGCCCGCGCAACGCGTTGACGCCACCGCCCGCGCGGCCCACGTTGCCCAGCAGCAGTTGCAGGATTGCCGCGGTTCTTATGATCTGAGTGCCAAACGTATGTTGTGTCCATCCCACGGCGTAGATAATGGTCGCCGCTTTCTTCATGTCGCCGTCTTTGCGAATCGAGGTAAAGAGGTCGGCGGCCTTAAGGAATTGTTCGCTTGGAATTCCGGTGATGCGTTCGACCATCTCCGGCGTATATCGCGAGAAATGTTTCTTCAGCAGCTGGAACACACAATTGGGATTCTGGAGTGAAAGATCGAATTCGACCTTTTCCGGAAGCCGGGGAGCAGGCGGGGCACTTCCGCTTGGTGCATGCGTCGCGTCACTTCCTCCACCTCCTCCCGTCCCTGCATAATTCCACGTGGACTTGTCGTAACTCTGCGTCTTGGCGTCAAAGCCGGAGAACACCCCATCCGTGTCGGCGGGCAGCTTGAAATCGCTTTTGAGGAGGAACGCCGCGTTCGTGTAGTTGACCAGGTAATCTTTCGCGATGCGGCTGTTCTCGATGGCATAGCGAATGACGCCGCCGAGGAAAGCGATGTCCGACCCGGCGCGAATCTGGCAGAAAAGATCGGCGACTGATGCGGTGCGCGTGAAAC
>QIAN01000316.1 GCA_003225005.1 Acidobacteriota bacterium
TGGGGCGCAGCAACAACACGTCGTGCGGTTTCACGCCTGACGCTTCGATGCTCTGGTCATCCTTGAGTTCGACCCCGTCCTTCGTGAAGAGCCCGAGGAGATGGGGGTTGTTGATCGGTCCGAAGGCGTGACGAGCCTGCTCGAGGAGCCGCTGCACCAGTTCTTCGCGGCGGACCTCGAACTTCTTCGGCACGCCGTTGTAAAGCACCGTTACTTCGAACTGATGCGGGTGCTTTTCCTCTTCAATGGCCTTCTTGATATCGCTCTCCGCCTTCTCGATATCGCGCTGGGCCTTCTCCAGTTCATGTTCAGCCTCGACCAGTTCGGCTTCGGCCGCTTCCAGATTGTTCTCGTCGTTCATCGTGATTCTCCGCATTCATCCCGATAAGGGATGTTTCTATCCTCTTATAGTAAGATTGCGGCAAACGATTCGTCAAGCTATTATAGGACAAATCAATCCCAAAAAAGGAGGTCAGCGGATGGCGAATATTTACAACTACATAGGAGAGAAAATTCAGGATCTGCGAACAAGTTGGCCTGGAGGCAAATTGAGTCAGGAAGGCCTAGCCGAAAAACTAGGGATCGCCGCAAACACTGTATCCAGATGGGAAACCGGAACATACAAGCCAACTGCCGAAGACTTGGACAAGCTTGCACGGCTCTTCAAAGTTTCAATCACGGTTTTCTTTCCAGACCTTCAGCATGACGACCCACGCATTTCAGCGCTGACATCAGCGACGGGTGGACTTGATACGGACGATTTCGAAGAGGTCATTAAATACGCAGAGTTTCGTAAGGCTCGGAAAGCTCTTGAGGCGGCAAAACGCCCTCGGGCGAAACGTTAGGAGAAGGCGATGAACCGCGATGTCTACTTTGAGAATTTGAAGGCTTTGGCGCGTGAAAAGCGCGCTCATCATGCGGTTCGCACTCACTCATTTGGACTGCGAGAGGTTCGCAAAATCTATAAGGACGAGGGCGTCCGTATCGATCCCTGGCCGCTGCCTCCCAAGATCAAGGCAATGTACATGTGCGCGGACGGCGACTTCTCGGTTGCGGTTCAGCGCAAGCTTCCCGATGAGCCGAAACTTTTTGCCCTCGTCCACGAACTCAAACACCATTATTTGGATCAGGAGGCTATCGAAAACGGCGTGGTTCTTTGCGGCGACTACAACCAGAATGAACTAATTGAAAAGGGAGCTGAGGTGTTCGCCGCAGAGTTCATTTACCCGGAATCCGAGTTCTACGAGCTCGTGCAGTCTCAGAATGTTGTTCGTTGGGAGGCTGAAACCATAGTGCACCTGAAGCGCCGAATCAGCGCGAAGGTCAGCTACACCTTTATTCGCAAGCGGCTGAAACGCCTCGGGCTAATTGTCCGCGGCGAATACGACCATCTAAGATTTCAAAAATTGGAGGAGCAAATGTTCGGACTGCCCTTCTGGAAGACTCGGACTCGGCGCCGCGCGACCGGATAAGAGTCGGCGTCGATCGGAACGACGTAACTCGCCACGGCATGATCTAAACCTGCCGGCAGAGGTAATGACAGGGCGAGGTTTCACACTGCCTGTGAAGGTGCACTCCCCATAGCCATCTCCCCCATCGGTAACTAATCTCCCTCCCGCAACCTGTGGGGGCACCGCATCCATGAAAAACATCGTCATCTGCTGCGACGGCACCGGCAACGAGATCAGCGAGAACATTTCCAATGTGCTCAAGCTGTACCGGACCTTGCGCAAGACCGAGAAGACCACGCCGCGCCAGATGGTGTTCTACGATCCCGGCGTCGGCACGCTGGCGCGGCCCAATCCGTGGAAGAAGCTGGTGCAGGATGCCTCCGCAATCTTCGGGCTCGCCACCGGCTACGGGCTCGACGATAACGTGCTCCATTCCTACGAATTCATCGTCGACAATTACGCTGACGGCGACGCGATCTATCTGTTCGGCTTTTCCCGCGGCGCCTACACCGTGCGGGTGCTGGCGGGCCTGATCCACAAGATCGGCCTGATCGCAAAGCAGCAGGTCAATCTCGCGGGCTCCGGCCTCACCGCCTACAAGCAGTTCTCGAGCGATACCGCGCAGCCGGACGGCGGGCTCGACCTCAGGCAATTCACCGACGGCGGCGCCCCCGGCCCCGCCTCGAAGGACGACCAGGCAGCGCAGTATGCGCGGATCCTTTCGGTGAAATGGCCGACCATCAAATTCGTCGGGGTCTGGGACGCCGTCGCCAGCGTCATCGTGCCCCGGCCGGACCGGTTTTATTGGCCGAGCCTGCAGGTGCTGGCCTTTGTCCATCGCAATCCCTCGATCGAGATCTTCCGCCAGGCGA
>QIAN01000317.1 GCA_003225005.1 Acidobacteriota bacterium
GCCGCCGCCACTACCGGGCCCAGGAAGACCGCGGCGGACTGGCCAATATTCCCCAAGCCGTAGACTCCGAGCGCGCTGCCCTGGCTCTCCATCGAAAACCAGCGGGATACATAACCGACACCAACGGCAAATGAAGACCCTGCCATTCCCAGAAGGAATGCCACGACAAGCAAATTTTGGTAGCTGGTAGCGGCCGGTACTAAAGCTACCGGCACGGCGACAAAGAACATCAGGACGGTGAAAACAACACGGCCTCCAAAGCGGTCGGCCAGCATTCCTATTGGAATGCGAGCCAAAGCACCCAGCAGAACTGGCACTGCTACTAGAAAGGCCGTTTGTGTCGCTGAGAGATGAAACTGCTGGCGAAAATGCGGAGCGAAGGCACTGATGAGGCCCCACGCAGCGAAGCAAACCGTAAAGGATACGGTCCCCAGTAGTAAATGCTTACTCTGCGACGTCTCCCGTTCTTCCACCTCGATAGTCCTCACCCGGCCCTCTTGAAGAACTCTACACTCACCTCGGTGCCTAGTAGGATTGGGCCACTTGCTGGTTCTGCTCTGTGATCCTTCCTACTATATCGTCTCACGATATGCTACACCTGCGTCGAGGGTGGGTGCGCCTTACGAACGTGGCCAGTAGATTGGCGGCAAATAATGTTACAGCTGTCATCTCAGTGATAGCGGAAACCGGCAGCCAGGCCCAAACGGAACGTACTAAGCCTTGATAAGCGAGAATTTCTGAACTAACGCGCAGCAGACATCCGACAGCGAGAAGCAGAGTCGCCACAAACATGAGTTTGGTGCTGAACAGCAATCGCATACCGGAGAAAGCCGGCAGCACCCGTTGCCCGATTGCAAACACCATCGTGGCCAGGAAACCGACGGTCAGAGCATGACGCGATGCTCCCCAGATTCCGTGTGCATTTTGAACCGAGGCCGCCCAAATTCCAAGACTGGCCGCAATCAAAGCCCAGATGTAGGCCGAACGAACGAATACTGGAAAACTCTTGTGCACCCCTTTCACCTTGGCAGGGCGCGCTGGCGGTTCGAACAATCGCAGTGAGTATAGAGCAGTCATCAACCCGACGATCAGCACCAGGGTTGCTGCCGTCATCCAACCCGCGAATGCGACCAAAACGCCGGTGGAGTTTAGAGCAACCGCAAGTAAAAGAACGCGTCCGCGCACCGGGCGCAGTCCCAGAAAAACGGGAAGCCACTTGGCATTGAATCCCCAGACAAATGGAACCAAGAATCCCCAAGTCTGAAGAACCAGAAAACGTTGGTCGAATTCCGCCGGTATTTCTGGCGACGTTCCTCGCATCGCCAGAATCAACGTAATCCCAAAGTTAACCAGAAGCGTGAGGCACAACCCCACAGACCCCGCGATGACCACAAATACCCATTTCGTCCAGTTTGCTTTTGTCAGAATCTTGAGGACGGTGGCCGGAAACCGTGCGAAAGAAAATCGCAAAGGCTGCGAGTTCGAGTGTCGCTGAAAGCGGCAGAAGAGTTCTCCACTGCCACTGGTAGACACTCGTTAACCATCGCAGCGTTACGCCGCTAGTCCACAAACCCCACGATGACCACACCGCGGATAATGCAAACGAGTTCAGGCGACGTAACTTCGGAATGGAATAGAAGCCAATGCCCAGGATGAATGTCCCGATCCAACCGAAGATCTGAGCATGCCCGTGTGCCTGAATCCATGCGGGGGATACGGAATCCGCAGCGCGATGACTACTGATTGCCACCAAATTCCAAACCCCCAGAAAAGTTCCCGGCAGCAACATGAACAGCAGTCCTGTGCTGATATAGAGCATCAGCAGGCGCGAGAGGGTCGTTTCTCGCGCCGCGGTTATGTCGAAGATCTGCAGCGGCGTGAGCCGCTGACCGGCCTCTTTCTCGATGCGGGTTGGCAGTGCGGACATGGCTATACGCCCCGTTAGTGCGCCTTTTCCATCGCAATCGCGCGTGGAAACAGAAGGCTGTTTTCCAGGTGAATGTGCTGGTGAAGATCGGCTTCAAAGTCCGCTAGTGCCTTGTACAGCGTTTGGTAGCTGATGCACGCATCGCCCGGAGGAGTATAGCCACGGCTGGCTTTGCGTATGGCGCGCAATGCGTTGCCAGCAGAATCGTGCTCGTGTTCCATCATTGACACTGGGTTTTGCACGCTGCCGAACGGCGACGGCAGAACAGGCTCCTTCTGAATAACGGCCTCCTCCATCCTCACGATGTAGGGAAACAGAACCCGCTCTTCTTTCATCATGTGTGTTGTCAGCTCTTGGACTAGGCCCTGAAAACTGGATCGGACATTCTGCAGCTCGGCATGATTCTGGCCGTGGACGGAGCAAACCTTATCTAAGAGAGGAATGAGGCGAGCCATTTCCTCGCGCGTGTACTTATGGTGAGTGCTCTTGATGTGTGCGATCAGGTCGGCCAGGGGCTCGGTTTGCCAGTTTCGGTCTTTCTGGGCGGCATGTGCCGCCTGCTCGGCCATCTCCAGCGAATCGATCACCTGATCCATCGAGAGGTTCGAAGCACGGCACGCTTCTTCCAGCGACTTGTTGCCCCCGCAGCAGTAATCAATCCCTAGCTTTTCAAAGACTCTAGTGGCAGCCGTATTCTCCAGCGCCAATTCACGAACGGTTTTCTCGGCGGTCATGTTCATTGCATTCTCCTCACGACCCAAGCTCCATACCTACAGGTCGCGCTTCATGTTCTAAGCTAACGGAGGGGCGAAGCCATGCCGATGACTTTTGTCACGGAGGGCATCGATGGGCAAAACATTATCCAGATCAGGGGAAGACGGGGGAGGCCGGGCTCCAGAGGTTGCGATTAGTCGGGGGAATCTGTTTCGGCTTCCAAGGCTTTCAAATTGAAGATCGTTACCGTACGGCCGTCGATCTTGAGCATCCCCTCTGCTTGTAGACGAGAGAGATTGCGGGAAACGAGCTCCCGGACAGTGCCAATATGCGACGCCAATTCCTGATTGCTCGTGGGCAATGTGATTTCCACGCCTGAGGCGGAGCGTTTTCCTTCCTTCTGGGCGTGACGCAACAGAAACGAAGCCAGCCGGTGACGCACAGTGGTGAACGAGAGTTCTTCGATTATTCCAACCAGTCGGCGCAGGCGTGCACCGACCACCCGCAAGACCTTCAGTGCCACCTGAGGATGTGCCAGGCACAATGCCTGAAAATCCTGCTTGCTCACAAAGAGCAGCGTGGCATCATCAATAGCCGTTACAGACGCGGGATAGCTCCCGCCATCGAAGACGGGAAGTTCGGCGATCGAACTGCCCGGACCATCAATACTGAGTACCTGTTCACGTCCATTGGCCGAACTCTTAAAAATGCGTACATGGCCGGACTCGACAACATAGAGTCCGGAGCAAGGCTCGCCTTCGCCGAACACGCTTTGCCCCGCTGAATAGTTGCGCGTCACCGCACGTTGCGCGAGAAAACTCAATTCGCTTTCCGTGAGCCCAGAAAAGATGGGGACTTTGGCGAGCGTTTGACCAAGTGTAAGCGTAGGTTCCGGCACGATGGCTATTGTATCGGAGCACGTCCTCCGTCTTTCTGAACGGTGATTAGAGAATTGTCATTCCATCCAGGGGAGGGGGCCGCGGACGTCTCAGACTGTTGTGCGCGCGCGCCGAAAGTCAAGGCCAATAAGACAAACAAGACGAATTAAGGCGAACGTTTTGAGACGGGACATGCCGTCAAGGTCCTGGCGAGCACTCTCTCCGTGTGGGTGGGTGTGATACCAATACAGCCCGGGTGGCGAATATGACGGAACAACGACCTTATACTCCAAGATTTCTCCTGGCATTGACATCATCGTGAGCACGTCATCCTGAGGACGCTCGGGCGAAACGTGGAGACCGTGAAAATGCAAATTACTCACATTGCCGCAGCGGCCTGTGGCACACTCCTCATCAGACTTCCGAGGCAGATTGTTTGCATAGCGTAGCTTGATGACTCTGCCAGGCAACACACGAATGACGGGCGGAACAGTTTTGCCGGCATACGCAAATGCATTGTGTCCAGCAGCAGAGTCATACACGGCGGTGAGGGTGAACGGGCCTCTCACTTCCGGGAGATCCGTAATAACCTGCTGTTGCGCAGAGAGCGGACTCACCACCACAATTGCGCACAGGAAAAAAGCAATGGCTCTCATGCTGCAAACCTCAGTGACCTGGCAAACAAAGAGTCGTTCGTGCCGCTGGTGGCCTTGCTAACGTGATCCGATGAGCTCCGGAACACCAGCCAGCTTTACGTAGTCTTCTTCGCTTAAACGTAGTGCCGCCGCGGCGACGTTCTGCCCCAGGTGTTCGATCGAGGACGTTCCCGGTATTGGCAAAATCATCGGGGAACGCCGCAGCAACCAGGCAAGGGCAACTTGCGTCGGAGCAGCGTGATGCGCCTGGGCGATTTGATGGAGAACTTCACCGGCAACCCTGCCCGCCCCAAGCGGGAACCAAGGGATGAACGCGATTCCGTTACGCTCACAATAGTCCACGACGTAGTCCCATTCGCGGTCGGCGAAACTGTAGCGGTTCTGGACAGAGACGATAGGAACGATCCGGCGAGCCCGCTCGATGTGTTCTTGTGTGACATTGGACAATGCGACCATGCGGATTTTGCCCTCACGCCTGAGTTCGGCCAAGGTTTCAACCGAAGAGTCAAAAGACACCACAGGATCTGGAATGTGCAATTGATAGACGTCAATGCGATCGAGGCGCAGCCTCTTCAGGCTACCCTCAACCGCCTCGCGAAGGTGAGAAGGAGTTGCGTCGTGTGTCCACTGATTGGGGCCGGGACGTTTCCATCCGCCCTTAGTGGCAATTACCAGACCGGCTGGATACGGGAACAGCGCTGCCGCGATCAACTCCTCATTTATATACGGCCCGTAGGAATCCGCGGTGTCGATGAAATTGACGCCTAACTCCACAGCACGGCGTAGAACTGCCGACGCGGTTTTGCGGTCTTTGGGTGGACCCCAAATGCCCTCGCCAGTAAGGCGCATGGCGCCATAGCCAAGCCGATGCACGGAGATTTCATTTCCCAGGGAAATTTCCCCAGCTTGACTTGCAGAGAGTTCTTTCTTATTCATGATTCATCCTCCAAATCTTCTCTTTTCGTCCGCTCCAGATTGCTTGGCCTGATGAAGATCAATTGGCATTCATCGCCAGCTTTCCGCAGCACTCGGGCCGCTCGGGCAGACTGGTGCTGTCCCATCCTCCGCCTAATGCCTGGATCAACTGGACTGCAGCGACCATTCGCCGCCCGAGAATGTTCACGGCCGTAGCCTCGTCAGAGAGAGTCGCACTCTGCGCAACGGTCACTTCCAGGAAGCTGGTAACGCCACCTTTGTATCGCTGAATCGAGAGGTCCAATGATTTCTGGGCTGCAACGACTGCTTCATTCTGCGTTTTGGCTTCGTTCTCAAGGATGCGTAACGCCGCGAGATTGTCTTCCACCTGCTGGAAGCTGGTAAGCACAGGTTCACGATATGTTGCGACGGTTTGATCGTACGCCGCAACGGCTTGATCAGAGGCCGCTCTGCGCCGCCCGCCATCGAACAGTGTTTGTATCGCCTGGCCTCCTACCGACCACAATCCGGCTGGGCCTTGCAGTAATGTTGTGATGGCCCCGCTTTCAAAACCTCCCGCAGCCGTCAGGCTCAACAGTGGATAGTAGGCAGCTTTGGCCTCTCCGATTCGGGCGTTCGCAGCCGCCATCGGTCGCTCGGCAGATGCAATGTCAGGCCGCCGCTCAAGCAGCTCTGATGGCACACCTGTTGGAATCGGAGGCGGTGGTGTGCGAAGAGGAAGAGGAGCAAGACTGAAGGAGGTGGCAGGTTTGCCGATTAGAGTTGCGACGGCATGCTCACATTGAGCGCGAAGCACTCCGACGTCTTGCGCTTGAGCACGCGTCGTCTCCAGTTGGGTCCTGGCCTGCTCGACCTCAACCTCGGAGCCGACGCCTCCCTGAAAGCGGACCTGGTTCAACTGCAGGGCCTGCTCATACTGTGCGACGGTCGATTGCAGAAGCTGTTCCTGGGCATCGAGACTACGCGCCTGGAAATAGAACAAAGCCAATTGCGCATGCATAGCCAGGTTAACCGTCGCCAGGTCAGCAGCACTGGCTTGCGCCGCTTCACGGTGTGACTCCACATTTTTGCGTACTCGCCCCCACGCGTCGATCTCGTAAGACAATTCAATCGGCAGTTGGAAGTCGTTTTCCGTACGACCATTGGAAATCGCTCCTTGAGGGGGAGCATTCTTGGAGAATTCCTCAAACGCATTCTTCATCGCGGTGATGTCCATCACCAGGCCGTTAACAAGCCCGTGAAGGATGTACGTCAGGATCCTCGCTATTTTTCCGTCGCACAAGAGGGCACTCATTTCTCGGGTGTGGTATTCCACAACGAGAGTGGTGGTCACCAGAAATGATAGCGGCGATAGCACGTTCAATACATCCGAGTTTCTGGGCGCTCTGTTCGCTAGTTCACTACAAAACGCCTACTACCCAAGACATGACCGAAATTTCGGGGACACCATGAATCGCTTTGGTGGTGCCCTCAGCTCGGATGCGATGGGCTATCTTCTGCTCGAATTTACGCCGGATGTGAAGCATTTCTTCCGGAAACATTCCCCGAAAAAAAATCTTGAAGATGGAGGAGAAGCTTCCCATCCCTGCCGAGGATAAGCCTTAGCCGGGCCGGTTTCCATCTCGCAGTGTCTGACCGAACTAAATGCTGTGGAAAGCGGGAGGTGATATGAAGATTCTTGCTGCACAACACGTAAAACTCGGATTTATTGGTCTGGGCAACATGGGAAACCGGATCGTCCAACGTCTGCTTGCCCATGGATACAAACTCTTCGTATTCGACCGGAATCGTACTAAGGCAGAAGCTCTGGTACCAAACGGGGCTGTACCCGTGAACGATATCGTCGAACACGCAACGCAGATGTGATTCTTTCCTGTGTTACCAACGAATCGGATGATGGCGTCCCACTAACCGGGCGCATCCACACGCAAAGCCGTAATCGGTCAAGCATTCTATTGGAGCAAGGCGAGTGTTCTACAGGTCTTGTCGATGACCTCGCGTTGGGCAGGATTCAGTTCCACAAATTCAAACCCATAGCGATAGTCGGAGCGACTGCGTACAACTGCATCAACACTAAGAGGACTGTTTACCAGCGGCACAAAGAATTTGAGATTTACCGCTGTACCCATGTCCCATCCGCCGACGAATAAACCGGCCACGCCGGTTTCGCTGATATTGAGAGCCCGACCGCGCATGACCTCCTGTTTTTTCCCTCCGAACGTGGCAACGTGGATCTCCGAGTCGAAGTCATACCGTGGGAATCGGCGCGCTTCAATGGAGCCTTGGTGCCCCTCGGGGTGGTTCATCGGGAGCTATGATTCCTCACTCCCGTTGGCTTGCCCACCTTTCCCTGCACCGTTACAAAAAACGAACAACTGTCATCACAATCTGGAGTAGCGGCCCGTGCGGTGCTCCGTAAGGCGGGCGTGCCCGGCCCGTCTCGCACCCGTCCGTTAGGATGGTTCGGGCCGTCTGTCAAACGGTTGTTGCCTCTACAAATCTGTAGCGTGTTCGGATTCCGTAACAAATTTAGATTAGTCACTAGGAACTGCACAGATTTACGCGAGAGTGCCGAAAGGAGAGGCACTCGTGCGCCGATGACACAAACTGGATCAAGACCGCGTTTGCTTTCGGTCGGAAACGTTCTCCTTGTCTGCAAGGACGCAGAAGCAATCCGCTTGCTTACTGAGGCAGCACAGCAATTCGCACTGTCTTTGGACGTACACCACCAGGCGGAAACAGCAGCTAGTATTCTAGGACGCCAAAAATTCGAGGCAGTCGTGGTAGACCTGGAACTCGGGGATAGTGCTAAGACAGTTCTGAGAGAAGTTTGCCTATCTTCCTCAAATCAGACCGCAGTCACGTTCACGATCACGAGTAGAAACGCGGAGAAAGATTCGGGAATGAGCATTGGCTCGACCTTTACCTTCGTTAGACCGCTTTCGGTGGAATCTATAAGTCTTACCTTGAAGGCTGCGTACGGACTCATCGTGCGGGAGCGGCGGCGCTATTTCCGGTTTCCACTGGCGGTTCCGGCGTTCCTCAGAACGGCGGAGGGTAAGGAAATTGCATCCCAGACCGTGAACATCGGCGAGGGTGGGATGGGGTTGCATACCTCTCATCCATTTAAGGCAAAAGAGCAAGCCCTGGTTCAGTTTACCTTGCCGGGTCAGCCAAGCCAGTTCTCGGCGAAGCTGGATGTTTGCTGGTGTGACCAGAGCGGCCTCCTCGGAGTGCGATTCCTGGCTCTTTCTGCTCAACAAAAATCTGGATTGCGGGAGTGGGTCTCCGCTAGGTTTGAAGAGAGCATTCCGGAACGCGTGGCAGTCCACTTTCGGAAAAGCGCTGCCAAGCGCTGAATGCTCTCCGCGCTGGTCTCGACAGGACAGAACACAGCACGCCAGCGCAATTCTGTTATTCAAGGCTGGTTACCAAGGCTGGTTACTTTTGTGCCTGATGCGTCGAAGCCATTCCCGAGGCATGAACATCCGTCGCACACTGTAAAAATAGTGGCCCGGCTCGGGGAGGACACCAAACTGAAGAAATTGCCGAAAATTCGAGGCAAACTCCGGCAAGCCTGAATTTTGATTTTTGGAACGGAATGGAACAGACTTAAGGTTTGGGCTAACTGATTGAAAAGATGGTGGCCAGGTACGGAGTCGAACCGCCGACGCCAGCCCTTTCAGACCTAGTTCAACCTGTACCTACAACTACTTACTGGTTTGCGGGAGACTGCCAAGTACCTGCAAATACGCGCAAGCCGGAGCAATCATGGGCTGGGAT
>QIAN01000318.1:0-2048 GCA_003225005.1 Acidobacteriota bacterium
AAAGCAACACGGCGCGGAAGTGAACGATAGTGGGCGTGGCGAATGCAGCACCCGCCTCCGCGGCGCGTAATGGCGGCCTCTCCGCAATCAGCGTCATAATTTACCACTAGACTTGGCTCCGATCGCCCCTGCTGAGGGGTGCGCAGGACGGCGAAATTAGCATAAGACCGATGTGCGCCGTTCAGGACAGCTTCAAGCACTGGACTGCCGCGTGCCGGAGAATTGATTATCCTATCCGTGAATTTCCGGTATGGAGAAAAGCGACCGGCGGCTTAGGGTTGCGGATTCAACCGGTCGACGCAACATTCTATGCTCTAGCGAGAGAGGAGGATGTTGCAAATGGAATACAGACCGAGGATCTACTATACGGAAGCTCAGAAGGCGTTGATGTGGGATCGCTGGCAAACAGGTGATTCATTGGAAACCATAGCCCGCGCTTTTGATAGGGGCCATTCATCCGTGCAGCGTATCCTCCAGGAATCTGGCGGCATACGTCCACCGCAGAGAAGGCGCTCAAGGCATGGGTTAACCCTCTGCGAACGCGAGGGGATATCGCGAGGTGTGCTCGCCGGTGGTTCGCTGCGTTCGATTGCAGCGTCATTGGGTCGGGCTCCATCGACCGTCAGCCGAGAGATAAGGCGTAACGGTGGCCAGCGAGATTACCGGGCGATCCCGGCCGACCAGGCCGCCTGGGATCGGGCGTGCCGCCCCAAGACCTGTAGACTAGTGCAGAACCGAGCGCTGGCCCGCATCGTGGCCGAGAAGCTGCAGCTGGAGTGGTCTCCGGAGCAGATTGCCGGGTGGCTCAAGCGTAGGTATCCAGACGACGAGAACCACCGGGTGTCGCACGAGACGATCTACCGCAGTCTCTTCATCCAGGCTCGAGGCGCCCTGAAGAAAGAGCTGTTCCAGCACTTAAGGCGCACCCGGGCGATGCGTCGCTCGCGTCATCACACGCAGAAGACCGATGATCACGGCAGGATCACCGACACCGTATCGATCCGTGAGCGCCCAGCATCGGTTGAAGACCGGGCCGTACCGGGTCACTGGGAGGGCGACCTGCTGTTCGGTAGCAACAAAAGTCAGATCGCAACCCTCGTCGAGCGCCGCACGCGCTACGTGATGCTGGCCAAGGCCGACGGCAAGGATACCGAGACGGTGATCAACGCTCTGATCAGGCACGCGCAAAAGTTACCGCGCGAGCTCTACCAGTCCCTCACCTGGGATCGCGGTAAAGAAATGGCTGATCACAAGCGCTTCACGTTGGCGACCGACATCAAAGTGTACTTCTGTGATCCGCAGAACCCCTGGCAGCGCGGTTCTAACGAGAACACCAACGGATTGCTGAGGCAGTACTTCCCGAAAGGCACGGATCTGTCGATCTACTCCCAAGCGGAACTGAATGCGGTGGCCCGGCGGTTAAATGAACGGCCGAGGAAAACACTAAACTATGAAACCCCAGCCGAACGATTTAGCCAATGTGTTGCGTCGATCGGTTGAATCCGCAGTCGAGAGCAGCCTGCCGAACCGATCATCGAGAAATCAGGATCGGAAACTCGGCCTCGCGCAGCACCGTGCGTGTGACCCCTCCGAAGATCCACTCGCTTAGGTGAGAGTGGCCGTAGGCGCCCATGACGATGAGATCGGCGCTGAAGCCGGCGGCACGGGACAACAGGAGACGACCCACGTCCTTGCCGCCGGAGGACAGCCGTCGCACTTCCACCCGGACACCGTGACGAGCCAAGTGGCGTGCGACGTCCGCTCCCGGCTCCTCGCCGTGGCCCGCAAAGTGGCCGTTACGGTCCACGACCAAGATCTCGACCGCATCGGCCCTTGCAAGCAAGGGTAGAGCGTCCGCCACGGCCCGGGTTGCTTCGCGCCCGGCGTTCCAGCCCACGAGGATGCGGCGGATCGGGGTGGCCGTGCATCGCGGCGGAAGCACGATGGTCGGCCGGCCGGAAGTGAGGATGAGAGACTCCACCAGGCCGGGGGGGCCGACCTGCTGATCCCCAGGATCCTGGCGCGCCACCACGGCGAGGTCGCCGTAC
>QIAN01000318.1:2279-3332 GCA_003225005.1 Acidobacteriota bacterium
CTCCGTCCGCCCGTCGACGTACACAACGACGTCCCTGAGTTCAATCGCGCCCGTCTTCGTGCTGAACCCGCCAGGCTTGAACTGGAGAGACAATGGTCGCCGCTGCCCGTGTGCCCGTCTCAGGGTCATCTTTCCGGTATGGCGATCTGCGGCTGCAATAACCATGGCAAGCAGGATGCCTCTGGGCTAGGCATAATGGAAGTGCATTCTCATCATAGTCAGAATGCACAGTATGAATATATCGAACTTCGATCTGAACCTTCTTCGCGTGTTCGACGCTATGATGGCGGAGCGCAATGTGACGCGCGCCGCGCAACGGGTGTTCCTGTCCCAGCCGGCCGTCAGTCACGCACTGGCACGACTCCGAAAGGAGATCGGCGATCCATTGTTCGTGCGCGCCGGCCGCGAAATGATTCCCACCGCAAAGGCGACCGAGCTCGGACCGGCGGTCCACACCATGCTTGACCAGCTGGCTTTGGTAGTCGGCAAAACGCGCTTCGATCCACGCACCTCCGCTGCCGTGTTCCGGATAGGTATCGTCGATGTGCGGGAGTACCTCCTCGCCCCCTTGTTTGCCAAGCTCATGCGTGAAGAGGGCTCGCGCGTTCGTCTTTTGGTCCACGGGTTTGACGACGCCAATTTCCAGGCGCAACTCGCCTCAGGGGCCTTGGATATCGCCGTGAGCATGCCCCAGCCTCCCGCCCCGGGCATCCACTCGCGCAAACTCAGTACCCAAGGAAAGTGTCTCGCCTCGCAATCACATTGCGGTCTGACCGCTTCGGGGGACCAGCGGACCGGCTATTGGAAAAAGCGGGAGTTGGAGGAGAGGTGGTCTATGCGACGCCGCACTTTTTCGCCATACCGACCCTTCTCGCAAATAGCGACCTGCTACTTGTGACAAGCGACAACGTGGCCCGTTTGCTCTGCGTCCAGCATCGGCTGTCCGTGGTACAGCTTCCAGTGCGCGTACCCGTCGAGCCGCACATAATGTGGCACGAGCGTACCCATCACGATCCCGCGCAACGATGGATGCGCGCCAAAATTCTGGAAGGC
>QIAN01000041.1 GCA_003225005.1 Acidobacteriota bacterium
GCTTCTCTTCCGCTTTCTCTCCGCCCGCCAGCGGCACTCCATCCTCTTGGATCGTCTATAAGGCTTACGGCGACAGCCCCGTCAATATCAATTACACCGGCGCCCCCACCGGCGACTCCATGATCAGCTTCCAGGGCGGCTCCTTCCCCTCCAATCCTTCTTATCTTGAGTTCCGCGACCTCAACCTCAACGGTCAGGGCAACGCCCTCGACGGTTTCATCTGCAACGGCTCCCACCACCTCCGCTTCATCGGCAACTCCATCAGCAATACCGGCGGCTCCGGCATTTCCACCGTTCATTGCGATTACATCACCGCCGATCACAACGTTATCAACCACAACGGCTACATCCCCGCCGGCGCGCAGAACGTATCCTGGTGGAGCTGGACCAGCGGCATCTCTCTCAACTCCAGCCCCTGGTTCGACAACTACTCCGGCCTCCACAACATCATCTCCAACAACATCGTCGCCGGGGAATTCGACAACACTTCCAACCACACCGACGGCAACGGCATCATCCTGGATCTCGGCGGCAACACCCCTCCCACGCTCATCGTCAACAACGTCGTCTACGGCAACGGCGGCCGCTGCATCCAGCCCAACTACGTCCAGAACTTCTACGTCATCAACAACACCTGCTACAAAAACGACCTCGACCCCAATGAGCCCAATTTCCCCTCCATCGCCTTCAACGGCGCCAGCAACGGCTACGTCGTCAACAACGTCGCCTACTCCTGGAACTCCGGCTACCCCGCCTACGGCGAGTACAACGGCAGTTCCAACATCTTCTTCTACACCAACCTGCTCTTCGGCGCTTCTTACAACTTCAGCTACTCCGATCCTTCGCAATTCATCCAGGCCGACCCCCTGTTCCTGAGCGCACCCTCCCTCACCCAGGGCGGTTACTCCTCGGCGATGCCTGCTTCACAACTCGGCACTGCGCTAACACTGTTGCCTCTCAGCCCCGCCTACAGCCGCGGCATTGACCCCAGTACTTTGTCAGGCATGGCTTCAGCCATCGTTTCTGACCTCAAAAAATATATCTACACGGACATCAACGGTAAGGCCCGCCCACAAGGCGGCAGCGTCGATCTGGGGGCCTACCAGCACTAAGTTTTCGTTAAATGCATTGGGGCAGGCGGAACAGCCCTCAAACCAAGCGTGCGGCGTCTCAGCCATGCCGTGACGCCGCACCTTTTTTGTGGCATCTATTTCAAACGGTGGTCATTTTGGGCCCACGTGGCAATTCCGCAGACGCCAAGCAAAAAAGAATCGCGCGCAACTTTGAAACAGCGCTTTCCTTGTCATGAGCGTTTCCTCCTTGGGGGCGCTCTTATGTCCTCATGATGACCGCGCCATCTATGGTTCGAGCTTCGGGCCGGAGAAGGGTTTCGGGGCTGGCGGTGCGGCCAGCCCCACTACCAGTTTGGGTTATCACTCAAATTCAAGCTAGTGCTGGCAAGCTCCCAGGTCCCATTTTGCCTGTAGAGCCGCCGCGCGGATTTCCGTTGATGTCGTTATAGATATAGGTCCTCAGGTCCGCCTGAATCAACACCTATGTTGCCGTAGCCGGGGCAAGTGGAGGCGAGGGTGAATCCGCCGTGTATATCACACGTAGGAATCCATCCCGAAGTTCCGCTGACCGCACACCTCGTCGTTGGTTCGTAGATCGGTCTCCCCGGCGGGGGAGGACGCCCGAAGGCGTACTGCCCGCTCGCCGACGGATCAAAATATGGCGGCGTGACAAATTGCGGATCTGCGTTGATGAAGCCATTGCAAAGTGTGGAAGGTTTGCATGCCCCGCCGAAGTACAAATTCTTAGTGTATGTGATTCCCGGATTAGACGAAGGATTGTCTTGTTCGTAAGGGGATTGCTAGAGGTCCAGCTATAACTGATATTGTTTGCAATCACCCCGTTTATTCCCGTCATGGACGTATTAAGCTGCTGCTGAATCTCAGGATAAGTCTGTTGACTAGGAATGTTCAGAGCAAGCGAAGCGTGTATGCCCGCGCCGACTCTGAAAGCTGCTAAC
>QIAN01000042.1 GCA_003225005.1 Acidobacteriota bacterium
AGGAAGTGCGGATCTTTCATGTCTGCAAAAGCATCCTCGACCTGCGACTGACTGCGATAGGCCAGCACAATCTGCTCGTTGCTCCAGCTATGCTGGTCGGTAAAGAGGATGCGTTTCCCCAGGTGCTGTTCTTTTATTCTGGTAAAGGCGGAGACCTCGGTTCGATAGCGGAGTTGCAGCTGGCCGCGGACTTTGCTTACGGCGACGTGTAGGATCTTGGCGATGTGCTGGCCCGAACAGATTTTCTGTACCTGTTTCCAGAGGCTTTCCTGACTATACCCTTTGCCTTTGGCCCCGGGCTTTTGCGAGCGCCGCAGCTTGGCTTGAAGCTCTTCTAAGGCGCGGCGCTTCTTTGTCAGGTGTTGCTGGATGCCGCGAATTTGTTTGCGCTGCAGCTCCGGACTGAAGGTAAGCAGCAAGGTGCGTTCCTGTTCCCAGACCTGGCGCGTGAGGCGCAAGGCCCGGGTGGGTTTCAGGCGGGGGTCTTTGAGCGGCTGAAATTTCTCGACGGGGAGTGCCAGCAGGTCGGCAAAGTGCGTCGGTACCAGGGAGCCGACAAAATGGAAACCACTGCCGTCGAGAATTTCCTGATTGCGGGCCGAGTTGTTGCCCTTATCAAAGACCAAGGTGATGGACTGGCAGTCGCGGGCCAAGGCCTGATAGCGCTGGGTGAGTTCTTCCAAGATTTGGACAAAGGTGACGCTGTCGTGTTGATTGCCGGGATAAACCTTCCACAGCAAGGGGACGTGAAAGTCGATGCTGACCAGTAGGGCCAGGCCGACGATGCGGAGGTCGCTTCGTTTGCTTTTGGCGTGACCGCGCTGGGGTAATTGGCTGGGATTTTCTGTATCGATGAAAGTATCGAAGTTAGTGCAATCGAAGACCAGGCTACTCACCTCCAGGTGGAAGCGCTCGAGCAATCGCTGGGTGAGGGCCTCGCTGATGGCGGCGATGGGCTTCTCCCCAAGTAATTCCATGTTGTCCCAGAAACGCTGCGCGGAAAACTATTGCGGAGTAGCGCCCAGCCAACGAGGCAGAGGAGTGGAGCGGAGCCAAGCGGGCATCTGTAGCTTGCTGGTGGGTTCCAAGCAGCGGTTGATGGCGGCGACGAGCAGGTACTGGCCCAGGGAAGGACCCTGCCGGCGTTTGGGAGCATGTTGATCAATGAGTTCGACCAAGTGAAGTTGTTGAGCGAGGTCGTAGAGGGCGGCGACACCGCCAAAGTGGGAGAGGCGAGCACGGGTGGGGGTAAGCTGCTGGTGCTGGAGGCGCTGGAGCAAGGAATCGGCGGAGCCCAAGTACTGCAAGACGACGGGGCGAGGGCGGCCGTTCACGCGGCGGGACTCGACGAGGTAGTAGTAGGGGCGGCCGTGGATGATTTTGCGTTGAATGCTGGCCATAGATTTAGTGTATACAACAGGTAGTTGTTGTCAACAAGAATCTGCAACAGGTAGTGTACGCCTTGCCATAGCCACACAAATATGGGGGAAGAGTGGGGGTAGAAGACTGCAGGAATCGGGGTGTAGCACGAGGCCTGGGTCAGTATTTAGGCTATACAAAAAGAGGCAAAACGAGACGCCTCGCCAAGCGCGTTTCTGGGGGAAGGAAAAATGATAAAACCTTTACTGAATGCGGCTTTTCCGAGTTGAGGCGAGGGGGCAACGATCAAAAAACTAGGGCAGAGCGAAAGTCGGCCCTGCTAATTCGTAAACTGAGGCTAGGTTGAGCATCATACGCATGAATCCGCCAGGGGGAGGCTACCCGTTTTGATCAGCAGCGGGCAATTTTCCAACCTACGACCCAACCACAAATTGCGATGTCCTGCACGACTTACGCCTAGTTTCTGTCACGGCAGAGGTCGCTCATGCAAGCACCTACAGAAAAGGCTGCATCCCAAGCATACGAGCACGTATGATGCGCACAATCAGTTGTCCGAGGGCGTGACCCGATTCCCGTCACGATTCGATCCGCTACTCGACTCGCAAGGCGTCCAACGGATCAAGGTGCGCAGCTCTGCGCGCCGGAAGATAGCCGGCGAGGAGCGCCACGACAATTAGAAGGCCACCAACGGCCAGGAATGTAAATGGATCTGTCGCTGCAGTGCCGTATAGAAAAGTGACCAGCACCCTAGTTAGAACCAACGAAGTCACCACGCCCAGCCCAAGGCCTGCCAACACCAATCGAAGGCTTTGGCCGAGAACCAAACTGAAGATGTTGCGCTTCGTCGCGCCGAGGGTTACGCGCATGCCGATTTCGAATGTCCTTTGCGCCGAGGAGTAAGACACCACACCGTAGGTGCCAACCGATGCCAGCAGAAGCGCAGCACCGGCGAAAGTGACAAAGAGCCACATCATGGAACGGGACTGTTGGGTGGAGTCGTTGACCAAGGCTTTCATCGCACGGATTTCGCTCATCGGTACGTTGGGATTCAATTCAATCATTATCTGGTGGATGCCGCTTGCAACTGCAACCGGGTCAGCGCCAGTTCGCACAATGAGCATCATGGTGGCAGGCAGTTGGCGAGCAGAATCAACCGACTGCGGATACGGCATGTACATGGCTCCCTGGATATAGTCTGGGGAATGGTCTGCCAAATCGTACTGGCGCACATCGCCAGCCACCCCAACTACGGTTCTCCAGTTGTCCTCCCACACGGGCCAGACGTGCTTACCGATTGGGTTTTGACCCGGCCAATAGTGGCGCGCCGTCGCGGCACTTACGATAACGACAGCAGCGGACTTCCCTGCATCGCTATCAGCGAATGCTCTTCCTTGAAGAATCGGGATATGCAGCAGGCGAAAATATTCCGGAGTGACGGCACCGAACCAGAATAGCGGCGAGGTGTGCTCTTGAGGCAAATACGACTGCCCTTCCACACGAACTGCGAGAGAAGGTATGTCGCTTGCAAGAGGGAGCGTGTTTGCTGCCGCGGCGTCATAGACTCCGGAAATGTTCTTGGTTCGTCGCAGCAACTCGTCATAAAGCGCAACGCAGGCAGCCCGTTCGCGGCATAGGCCCTGGTTAGGCGAGACACGCAAGGTGAAGAGACGCTCAGGTTGGAATCCCGGATTCACTTGCGCTAACATCCACAGACTCTTGATCAGAAGTCCGGCGGACACTGACAACACAACCGTAAGAGCAACCTCACCCATAACCAGAGCGCTACGAAGCCGAGTTCTGGCTGTGCCCCCCGAGTGCAGTCCGCCGGTCTTAATGGCTCCTGCCAGATCCTGTGTGGAAGCGCTGATGGCCGGAGCGAGTCCAAACGCCAAGCCAGTCAAGACAGAAAGTGCGATGGCGAAAACTAGCACATGCCAATTTATGGAGATGTCGGACCAGCCAGCCATGCTTACCGGCAGGGCCGTTTTCAAGACAGAGAAACCAAGAAGAGCCAAGGCGATACCCAGTGCTCCGCCGGCGAGTGCAAGCGTGACACTCTCCGTGAGAAGCTGACGCGCGATCCTGCCTCGCGCCGCGCCCAAAGCCGCGCGAAGAGCCATTTCTTTTTGCCGGGAAGTGGCGCGGGCCAACAACAGACTGGCAACGTTGGCACAAGCTATCAGCAACACCAGCCCAGTGGCGCATTGCAGCGCGATCAGCCTGGCGCGAAGGTTAGTAACCATAAATTGTTGGAGGGGAAGGACGGTGGCTTCGGCATTCCAGTTACGGCCCATGGGATATGGGAACAAGTCGATCATTTGACTGCTGAGGGACCGAATCTCGCTCTGCGCTTGTAGGAGAGTCGCTGCGCCTCGCAATCTTGCAATCACTGGCATGAACTCCATTGCCCAATAAGCGCTCGGATCGCGGGGATCCAAGTGCAATGGGATCCAGAACTGCGTGGCAGTGTCGGGAAATGCAAACACACGAGGCATTACACCCACTACTTGCCGGTCTACGCCGCCGAGAGTGACGACGCGTCCGATGATTCCCCGATCGCTGCCAAATTTGTCCTGCCACAGCGAATGGCTGAGGATCACCAAGTTGTCTTTGCCGGACTGGTCCTCTCCCACCCGGAAAACGCGGCCGAACTCGACTTCCACGCCCAGCACGGTAAAAAGGTTGGCGGATACGGAGCTTCCCGTCAGACGCCACGCCTCATTTTGACCGGTCAGGTTCATGTGCATGCCGGGGTCGTACCCCGCCAAGTCCATTGTCCTGCTGCCTTGCTGAAGGGCTACGACGCCGCCCGGGGGGTAATAGCCGGTGTTGGCCGCCTGCACCAATCGGCCGGCGTCAAGGTACGGCAAAGGCCGGATGAGCACCGCGTTCAGGATGGTAAACATGGCCGCGTTTCCGCCGATGCCCAGCGCCAGAGATAGAACGGCGAGAGTTGTAAAACCTGGGTTTCTCTTTAACATGCGCAAGCTAAAGCGAAGATCTGCGAAGAAGGTCTCGATGGATAGCCATTGCCAGATCTCGCGGCTGTCCTGTTCGAGCAGAGTTACGTTGCCAAATTCGCGGCGGGCAGTGGCGGTGGCTTCTGATTTGGACATGCCGTTGGCCGTCAACTCCTCGATTTTTTCTTCGAGGTGCCCGCGAATTTCTTCGGAGAGATCGCCATAGAGGCGACGGCGCGAGAATAATTGTTTGTACCAACTCATGATTCACCTGTCGGTAGAACCCGTGCCATGCCGTCGAGCATGGGCTCGAAACTCGAAATCTAGTGTTCCAGGGGATTCACTCCTGTAGCTGTCAACTTGTAAATCCGGACGCGACGGTTCGCGGAGGAGATGCGCCACTCGGTCTTCGCCAGCCCCTCCTTTAGAAGGCGCTGGAGCGCCGGATAGGGCGAGCCTTCTTCAATCTTGCGTAAATCGTAACAGATCCGCTTAATATTCTGCGCCAGGGCATAGCCATACTGTCGCTTCAACGGTCGGAGAATCATCATCTGCAATGCACCTGGAAAGAGATCTCGTTGCTCACGCTTTTCGTGAACGAGAACGTCCTGCACATATTTACTACAGACCATGTCAGTCTAGACCTAGACTAAAATAGGATGAAACGGATCTTGGGTCAAGCCCTTTTGTGGAGAGGAATCGCCAACAGGTGTCCCTACCAACAACCCCGTCGGGCAACCACCAGAAGTGAGCCGTACTGCGTGCCCGTCACGTTTCGAAACAACCCGAACTCCAAGCGTACCGCCACAAAGACTAACGTTAGCATTGCAAACGGGCAGACGGTTCATTCGGCATTCTCACGCGAGCGTTTCGAAGCCTGCTTCGATCAGGCAGCTTCGCGCGTGGTAAAGGTGATACAGGCCAGGGGGACAACCGAGACGGAACAACCGCACCCGGCTGGTCCGAAAGAAAGCAACCGGGTGTATACTCCTGTCCTTCCGAAAATGGTCCAATACGACACGGAGTTTCCTGAGCTGCTTACATCCAAGCCGTTTCCTCAAACTAGGTTTAGGGAACTGTGGGGCCAAGCAGTTCCCGTGTTTTCGACTCCGAAGGTCTCGGTAGCTTCCACCAGGGAGATGGAATCATGAAGTCAGTAGACGGCAACCATGTTTGGTTGGCATTGTGTGTTACGGCATTAATAACTTGGCCGCTAGCTGCGCAGCAGTGGAAAGCGCCCACTCGCTTGAAGAAGTTGGCCAATGGGCTTACGGTCGTCGTTTCCGAGGATCATTCTGCGCCCACGTTCGGAGTGTGCGTCAGCTATGGGATCGGTTTCCGGCTGGAATCGGAGGGGCGCACCGGCTTTGCGCACCTTTTCGAGCACATGATGTTTGAAGGCACGCCCAACGCACCCAAGGGAGTGCTCGACCGTGTGATCGAGGGCGGCGGAGGATCGAACAATGGTGACACTCGTTTTGACTTCACTGAATACATTGAAACGGCGCCAATTTCAGCGCTCGACCCGGTTCTCTGGATCGAGGCCGACCGGATGAAGACTCTTGATTTCTCTCCTAAGAATCTCGAGAACCAGCGGAAAGTCGTCGAAGAAGAAGTTCGAGTGAATGTTCTGAATCAGCCTTACGGGCTTTTCTTCGCCATTGATCTTCCTGGCAAAGCTTTCGACACTTATCCTAATGCGCATAATTTCTACGGTGATTTCAAAGACCTCGATGCCGCTAAGATCGAAGATGTTCAGAAGTTCTATGAACAGTACTATTCGCCCAACAACGCGGTCCTGGCCGTGGTAGGAGACGTATCTCCTGACGCCATCTTCGCCCGCGTAGAAAAGTATTTTGGCGCGATTCCCGCTCAGTCGACTCCGCCACACCCCAACGTGGACGAACCGCCTCAGACGGCAGAACGACGGTCATCTCAGACTGATAAGCTGGCGAAAGTTCCCGCACTTGCCATCGGCTATCGTATGCCGCCACGGCATTCGTCGGAGGCGCTGGCCGCGGCTGTCATAGGGGAGCTGCTTCACAACGGACAGGCCTCGCGCCTCTACCAGGCGCTGGTTAAGGAGAAGCAGGTTGCACTCTCCGTGGATGGAGGCGTGAACTGGCCCCTGGGCGCGCCTTTTGAATACAACGGGCCTACGCTGATGACGTCCTTTATTGTTTATCCGCCGAACATCACCCAAGATCATTTGCTCGCCGCTTACGATGCCACCATAAAGGAACTCATCGACAAAGCAGCTAGCCAACAGGACCTCGATCGCATTGTCGCGAAGATGCGCTCGGATTGGTACGATCAGCTTGAAGTTCCGATTAGCCGCGCCTCCGCGCTCTCACACGCCGTCCTTTTTGACGGCGCCTTCGATGCCGTCTATCAAATCCCAGAAGATCTGGCTAAGGTGTCCCCTGCCCAGATTCGCGCATTCGCCGCAAAGTATCTTGTGAATACCAACCGTACTCTCATCAATCGGGTTCCAGCGCCCGCTGAAAAAGGCACGGAGAAGCGACCAGGAGCGGGACTATGAACAGCCTGAAACTCTTTGCCCTCTTCCTCTCTCTGGCCTCCGTGACTGGCGCGCAAAAGGAAGTTCCTCTGCCCAAAGACCTCCCGCCCTACGCTGCTGAGCAGCCGCTTCGGGCTCCCGCCGTCCAGTCCTCGAAACTCGACAATGGGCTTACAGTGTGGCTGGTTTCCCAGCGCGGCCTCCCGAAGGTCGCATTCGCTGTGGCCGTGCGTGGTGGTTTCGCGGCGGATCCCGTGGATCGTCCTGGCATCACCGAGTTGCTCTCCAAGACGATCGATCAAGGAACCAAGTCGCGCACCGCCAAACAGATTTCCCAGGAACTTCAGGCAGCTGGCGGCGACCTCAGCGCCGAGTCCAGCAAAGACTTCATGCAGGTCTCAACCGCCGTACTCTCCTCGAAAGTGGATGCAGGCCTGACGATTCTTTCCGACATTCTGCAGAATGCCTCGTTCCCCGACGCTGAGGTTGCGCTGGCGAAACGTAACCTGGCTGACTCGCTTCGGGAGCGTGAATCACAACCTTCATTCCTAGCGGCCCGGGTCATGGGCAAAGTATTATTTGGCGAGCACCCCTACCATGTAACCGCCCCCACGCAGGAGTCCATCGCTGCGTCCACCGCTGCCGATCTT
>QIAN01000319.1 GCA_003225005.1 Acidobacteriota bacterium
CGCGAAAACGTACCGCAAGATTGTGCAGAAAAAGCCGCGCCCAATTCCGCAAAATAAACTTCATGGTTCGATGAGAAAATCCGCCATTGTGGCTCTAGTGCTGCTGGTCTACGTCGCCGCGCGCGCACAGCAAAAGCCATCCGAACAGCAGCAGCCGGGCAATTCGCAGCAACAATCGGAACCAGCAACTACCCTTAAAGTCGATGTCAAGCTGGTGAATGTATTCGTCACCGTGACGGACGCGCACGGAGCCCCCGTGGCCGGCCTGAAGAAAGAGAATTTCTCTGTTCAGGAAGACGGCCATGAGCAGAAGATCGCCGTCTTCGACAAGGAGTCCGCCCTGCCGCTGTCCATCGCGCTCGCGGTCGACACCAGCTTGAGCACGCGCCGCG
>QIAN01000320.1 GCA_003225005.1 Acidobacteriota bacterium
GGGACGCAAGGTGATCGTGCTCATCACCGACGGCGGAGACACCATCAGCAAAGTGGACTACAAGGAAGCCGCCCGCGCCGCCGAAGAAGCCGAAGCGCTGGTCTACAGCATTATCGTGGTTCCCATCGAAGCCAGCGCCGGCCGGGAAACCGGGGGCGAGCATGCCCTGATTCAGCTTTCAGAAGACACGGGAGGCAAGTATTACTACGCCAAGTCCGCCTCCCAGCTAGATGACGCGTTTCGCAAAATCAGCGACGAACTCCGCGCCCAATATCTGCTTGCCTACTATCCCTCACAGCGCACCTCCTATTCGGAATTTCGCCGCGTTCAGGTCAACGTATCCGGCCGCTCGGATGCCGCCGATTACCGGGTCCGCCATCGCGCCGGCTATTACACCGTCAAGTCAGACTTCTGAGAACGCGGTTGGGAGTTGTCAACTGAACTGCCGGCCCAAGTCTCGATCTCCTTTTGGACCAACTGGGCATTACAGCGCCAAATATATAGCTGACAGGAATTTACAATCCTCCGGCTAGAAAAAGAAAAGCTTCATTTTTCCAGAGTGAAAATACAATTTTTGGGATTTACAGCTCGTGGAACGGGCTTAGCGAGATGGCTTTTCTCATTTCGGTGTACGCCTAAGTAATTGATTGCAATGGTTACACCTGAACAGATGCCATCTATACGCAACGCTGGCTTACAAATTGCTCATGTGAGTTGCACATGTCAAGTGGTGTTGTGTGTACAAGGCCTCCTTATTCGTTTTGAGCTGGTACGTAGAGTCTGGTCGCGTCTCACGCGACACATCAAGGAATCGATCCGAAGATTTCTCAATAGAGATCAGGATTCTGTAACGGATTCGTGGGAGAAATTCCGAACGAAGGAAGGTGGACGATGTCGAATTTCAGTTCCTCTCGCCTGAACACTCGATTTAGGCTGCTGGCGCTGCTCGCTGTGATTTGCTTGCTGTCATCGGCTTTTGTATCGGCCCAAACCACGATCTCCCAAGGCAGCATTCAGGGTACCGTAACTGATCCGAGCGGCGCGGTTGTCTCCGGCGCGAACATTACTATCACCCACAAGGCGACAGGCCAGGCTACGACTACGACAAGTTCATCCTCAGGCACGTACAGTTCAGGCGGCCTGATCCCCGGCGACTACGTGGTCCGTGTGCAAGCCAAGGGCTTCAAGACCACCGAGCTTCCCGTGGTGGTCCAGGTTGCCGTGACTTCCTCCGGCAATATTAAGTTGGAACTGGGACAAGAGAGTACGGTGGTCGAGGTCCAAGGTTCCGCAGTGACCGTGAATACCGAACAAGCCACTGTACAGGGCGTGTTGACTGCCGATCAGATTGACAAGCTGCCCGTAGACGGCCGCAACTTCATGGATCTGGCTCAGCTTGAACCGGGTGTGCAGATTCAGGACGGTCAAACCTTCGATCCGACAAAGGCCGGATATTCCTCCATCTCGATCAACGGTGTCTACGGACGCACTCCCCGCATCGAGGTAGACGGACTTGATATCAGCGACGAGACCGTCGGCACCACCACGCAAAACATTGCTTTGAGTTCTATTCAGGAATTCAACATCAGCCGTTCGAATCTTGATCTTTCGACGGAGTTGACGTCGGCGGGTGCTGTCAACGTTGCGACCCGTTCTGGAACAAACGCCCTGCACGGCATGGGATTCTATGATTTCCGGGACCGTAATGCCTTGACGGCCAACTTTGCCGAAGACGTGTCAGGTTATTACCAGAGAAACAATTTCGGCGGACGCTTTGGTGGACCGGTCATCAAGGATAAGTTGTTCTTCTTTATCGATGCGGAGCGGCAAAAGCAGGACGGCATCGTTCCGGTCGCGGTGGCCTCTTTTGCGGGATCCAATGGGGGTTTCAATTCACCTTTTCGTGATACTGCTGTAACCGGGAAAATGGACTGGAACGTCTCGAAAGATATCCACGTTTTCTATCGCTTCACTTACAACTGGAACGTTTCCGAGAGCAACTTCGGCTATGACTACTCGGTTTACTCCAACAAAGACAATGCTCCGTCGCACGCCGCAGGCTTTGACTGGAACAAGGGCAGTTGGTCCCACAGCTTCCGCGCCGGCTACCTGAAATTTCACAACCAGATCGCAGGCGCCACCGCCGCATTCAATCCTGTTCCAACCGCTGAGATTGCTGCCATCGATACTGGCGAAGTCATTTCGGGTCCCAACTTGCTCGCTCCGCAGGGCACGCTCCAAACCAACAGGCAGGTCAAGTACGATGGAAGTAAGGTCTGGCGTTCGCATATCTTCCGCTTTGGTGTAGGAGTGAATCGAATTCTGGGCGGAGGCTTCGCGAGTTTCTTCGGGCTTGCTCCCCTGGACTACACTCTCTCTGACCAATCTGGTATCCCCCTGCAGGATGAACCATTCTTCTTCGGGCTTCTGGGTAACGGACAAGGATTCTTCACCGAAAAGGCGGCGTTTGGATATCCCGGTGGAGGGCAGGCAGATACTCGCTTCCAATGGTACGTGGGCGATTCCTGGAAGATTAAGCCGAACTTCACCCTGTCTTACGGCTTGCGCTACAACCGCGACACTGGTCGCAGCGACAGTGATCTAGCTCCCACTCCGTGCTCCGTGACGACCCTCATTAATTGCACGGGCAATTTGCTCGATCAGTGGGGACCGGGACTGGGTAATCGGGTGAGAAATCCAAATAACAACTATGGGCCGCAGGTAGGTTTTGCGTGGGATCCAGCCAAGAACGGCAAGACTGTGATTCGTGGCGGCGCAGGCCTCTATTACGAGAATTACATCTTCAACAATACCTTGTTTGATCGGCCAAATAAGCTGGCGAAAGGATTGTTTTTCGGCCTCGGTCAGCTGAATTGCTTCTCTCCCGGCGGCACCGGTTCTATTCAGTTTGCTCTTACCCCCACCGACGTAGTCAGCAAGGTGGACGGCGTGGATTTGGCCACCGGCGTTTGCCAGCAACCGCTGTCGGTTGCCGGTCCGCTGGTTTTCGATCTGCAGCAGGAATATCAGGCGGCCGTTAAGGCTCTCGGACCGCAAGCCAACGGCAACTTTGTTGGTAATGACCTAACCCTCAATACCCGCGTCGTCGGGCCGGCGTTCGATCCCAACTTCCGGACAGCACGATCGTACCAGATGAACGTGGGTATCCAGCGTCAATTGACGAGAGGCGGAGTGCTTAGCGTGGACTATATCCGCAACGTGAGTCTCCACTTCCAAGAAGGCGTGGACCTTAATCACGTAGGTGACTCCCGCTACCTGAGCCAGGCTGCAGCGCTGCACGCGATCAACGTGACAGCTTCTGGGTGTGCCGCCGCCACGAGCGGTCCCACTGCCCAGGCTGCAATTGATTGCTATATAGCCGCCAATCCTGGCGCGAGCATCGATGACTTTGCTGGTAACGGACTGGACTCCGGATTTGCCATGTCGTCATCATTTGGCACGACGGGGAGCCCAGCCGTAGCCGTCACCAACCCAGCGACTAACCTCCCATTCACTCCTGACACATTTGCGGCTTTCGAAGGTATCAATCCAAACGTGGGCGTTGGAGAGTTCAACCTTCCGATTGGCCGTTCGGTTTACAACGGATTGCAGAGTTCGTATAAGCAGCAAGTCGGCAACCCATTCCGAGGCGTCACGCAGATGGACCTGACGATCTCCTATACGCTGTCACGCTTTAAAGGCACGGGTGGTAACGACCAGAACTTTAGCCCGTTGGCGTGGGATTTTAGAAATCCCACCGGATGCTTTGGGTGGGCCGCAATTCAGCGTCATCGGAAATTTTGCGTCAGCACCGCCGTCGACCTTGCTCCTAGTTTCCCCAGGGGGTCCGCAGGCAACGGGCGAAATCTTTCGTAGCGACCTCACCGGGGACGGAACGGTAGCCGATCTCTTCCCGGCCAACGGGGCAACGGTTGGGCAGCCCGGCCAATTCCAACGCTCGGTTACCGCGTCGGGCATAGGCAAGGCTATCAGCAATTGGAACGCGAACCAGGCGGGTCAACCTACACCGCCGGGGCAGGCACTGATCGATGCGGGGCTTTTCCGTTTGGATCAGCTGCAAACGTTAGGCGGCGTCAAGCAGATTCTTGCTACACCTCCTCCGAACCAAGCGGGGAACAGCATCTACAAGGAGCTCAGCACGGTTCTAAGTTGGCCGATCAAGCTTCGGGAGCGCTTCACTCTTGAGCCCTCCATCAGCGCCTTTAACGTCTTCAACTTTGCCAACTTCGATCGTTTGACCGGGGGCATCAACACGGCGGCCGGCGGGGGCGCAGGCGGCAGTGTCAACGGTACTGCGAACACCCACACGAGTTCGGATCGGAATTTTGCAGATCTTAATGCCGTCCGCGCTGGCACCGGCTCAGGCGTCTTTGCGGTGGGTGCTTCACGGCAGGTGGAATTCGGCCTGAAGTTGACCTTCTAGTCTTTAGACAGGCTTATTTATCGGCCGCTGGCATTCGAGCCAGCGGCCTTTTTTAATGCACTAATTCACCGCGGATGTGCTTGGATAGCTTCTCGATGCGCCTCAAGTTGTCAGCCATGTCTTTAGGAAGTTTTCCTTGCACGACCTGATTTACGTCTGTCGTGACCGACTGGGCGAGTTTCACTAATTCGTCAGCCTCGGCATGCAGTTTCGCTAGGTCCAGGCTTTGGGCAGCGGGTCCGACTGGCCGCTCCAGAACTAGGGGATGTTTAGCGATTTCCAGCTTCCCTGGAGTTTCCGTGGGACGTCCTTGCTGTGGAATCGCCGCAGCACCTACGAATAGTGCGGCGGCCAGACAGGCAAAACGTGTGCATAGCCTCACGATGACCACCTCTCCTTACCCACACAGAATCTACCTGCCGATTTGACCGCGGAGTTGCTTGGAGAGTTTCTCGATTCGCTTCACCTTCTCGATCATTTCCCTGGGAAGCACGCCGCGGTTGACGTTTGCGATGTCTGGTTGGAGTGACTGCGAAAGGTCCAGGATCTGTTTGGCCTCGCGCTGCAACTCGATTGGGTCAACGTGCGGCCGGCGCACCGTCGTAGAAGTGGGGGGCGGCGCTGGCGCCATCATGACAGGAGTGTCGGCAGCCGAACGTGGTAGTGGCGCATTTGGCGGAACACTCTGGCCGGCAACCTGCATGCCGAATCCCAGAAGAATTGTGGCAAGATAACTGCGGGAAGGGAATCTCACGGCGACCTCCCTGTGAGAAAATGGCTGCGGACGATTCTACGCCCGCACTAAGCCTCATTCAGCACTTTTTTACAGGCATGTCGTTACGCGTTGCCGGCTTTTAGCATAGATCCAAGCATACTTCTGATCACAATCGACACAGCCCGCGCCGACCGTATGGGCTTTCTTGGGTCAAAAGATCTTCTGACCCCTACTCTAGATGCTCTGGCTCGGCAAGGCGTCGTCTTTACACATGCCTACGCTCATGTTCCGCTCACGACACCGTCCCATGCCACGATACTCACGGGCACTTATCCGCAGTTCAATCACCTGGATGATTTGGGAACTCCGCTAGCGAAGGATATTCCATACCTTCCGGACATCCTGCACCAGCGCGGGTATCGGACGGCAGCGTTCGTCGGCTCCCAGGTCCTCGATCCGAATGCTGCGGCGGCGCCTGGCTTCGAGCGGGGTTTTGAAACCTACGATGCGGGGTTTCACAGTCGCCAGAGCGGCGAAGACCGATACCACAGTGTGGAACGCCGTGCGATGGTGGTGGTTGACCATGCTGTGACCTGGATTAGTCAGCACGCGAACCGTCCTTTCTTCATCTGGGTGCATCTGTATGATCCGCATGATCCTTACGATCCGCCTCCGCCCTTTAAAGTTCGGTACGCGGCCTCGCCGTATGACGGAGAGATTGCTTATGTGGACTTTGCAGTCGGCAAGCTGCTGACAGCTTTGCGCTCGCGCGGTCTATACGAAGGCAGCCTGATTGCAGTCGCCGCCGATCATGGCGAAGCCTTCGGGGAGCATGGGGAACGAAGCCACGGTTTTTTTCTCTACGACGAAACCTTGCATGTGCCGCTGCTCGTTAAGCTCCCCCATGGAGCGTCGGCGGGCCTACGGATCGGCGCTCGCGTTGGATTGGTGGACTTGGCTCCAACACTGTTGCAGGAAGTGGGGTATCAGCCTCCAGCAGCGATGCAGGGTGAGATGCTACTGAGCCTGAAGCAGGACGCGAGGAGCGCGGGGAATGCGGGAACTCCCGCAGTAAGTAGTGGAATCGATCGTCCGGCTTATGCTGAGACTGATTATCCCCACCGAGCTTTCGGTTGGAGTGCGCTGTACTCGTTGCGCGCAGGCAAGTATTTATACATAGAAGCACCCGAACGTGAACTGTACGACCAGTCGGCTGACCCACACGCATTGCACAATCTGGCGATCAGCTCGAAGGCTGTGGCGGATACGATGGCATCACAACTTGAGGAATTCCGGCTTAGGACGGGCACCGTGAGACCAGCCGAGAAAAACATAAATTCCGAACAGGCGGAACAACTTCAGGCGCTCGGGTACGTGACGTCTGCCTCCAGCAAGTCCAGTGCGAATGCGCAAAATGAAAGAGGGCCTGATCCTAAGAAGAAAATAAAGGTTGCCAATCTCCTGCACGAGGCCCTACTGGCCATGGAGGACGACCGCTACAGGGATGCCATCCCGAAACTGGAGCAAGTCTTAACGCAGGAACCCACCATGCCCTTAGCGAACCTGGAACTGGGCCGAGCCTGGAACAGTCTGGAAAGCTACGAGAAGGCTTTGCCTTGGCTGCGGAAGGCGGTGGACCTCACTCCTGAGTCTGGCCGCGCCCATTTCGAACTGGGCATGGCACTGGCGGAAACCGGCGACTGGACAGGGTCGGCCCAGCAATTGGAAACCGCCGCGGCTCGCGCCCCTGATTCTGACGAAGTGCACTTCGACTTAGCGACCGCATACGAGCATTTGGGTCGCGTATCCGAAGCAACCCAGGCATTCCAAGATACGCTGCGCCTCAATCCCGACCACTACCGGGCAAACCTGATGTTCGGGCGCCTACTAGGCATGCACGAGAATCCGAGAGCGGCTCTTCCATACCTGCTGACAGCGGCGAAGCTTCAGCCGCGCTTGCCCGATGCGCATAAGTTCCTCGCCAACGTCTATACAGAATTGGGAGAAGAAGAGAATGCTCGTCGTGAGCGCGCCGAAGCGGAGCGCCTGAAGGCCTTTGGCAAGCCGCAGTGAAGATCGGCCGTTCCTGGCAGATGTTTCTTTGCCGCAGATTGCTCTTCGACATGTAATCCTGAATGTAGTAGTGTCGCCTGTCCTTACGGCGCTATCTCTTTCCTCAGCCGTTTGGCCAATTTCTCCACCCGCTTCAGCTTATCGACAGTATCTTTGGGCAGCAGGCCGCGGTTGACCGCGTCGATATCCTGGGTGAGGTCTTGCGCCAGGCTGGAAAGCTCCTGGACCTCTTGCTGAAGTTCAGCGGGATTGAGGCGAGCTCTCTGGGAAGGCTGTGGCTGCACGTTTTCTACCGTGGCCGTGTCGGCCGCCTGCGGAGGGTGGGGATAGGTTGGGCGATGCTGTCCGGAGGCTTCCACGCTAGCGAACAGCAACAGCAGCGGTACGATCCAGAGAAGTTTGGTGACCGTGTAGGAATTCATAGCCATGCCCCTATTGCAAACCGATTTTAGCCCCGTTCTTGGGGCGGAGGGTAGGTGAATCCCGTAGGAGCAACGCAGGCCGCGGCGTCCGAAGACGAAGGCATGGGCTCTCCATTACCACGAAGGCTTGTCCAATCGAAAGGTTGTCCCATGTACAATACCGCTATGGCTTTCCGCCCTCAGGGAAATCCGAATGCCGTCAAGCGCGGGCGCACACCGCCGCCCGAGGATACATTCGAAGAAGCTGCTTTCCTAAAGTCTTTGGGAGAGAAGCAGAAGGCTGTCAGCGTCAAACTGATGGACGGCGAGACCGTGCGCGGCTGGATTGAGTATTACGACAAGAACATGATTCGACTTACACGCGAGGGAGCCCCCAATCTGTTCATCTTCAAGCACGAGATTATGTACATCGCTGATGATGGCGCCAAGCGAAAGTAATATCGGATCCCGAGCATCAGGCTACCGCGACAAACTCCAAGCTTCTTGTTGGGCTCCGGGCGGAGGGTTTCCGCTCATCTGATTCGGTTGCTAGGGAATGCTTCGGGAGGGCCTCGGGCGGCTTAGCGAAGTCGGTTTCGCTCTTCAACCCTCAACATCATGTTATCCAATTCCTCGAATCACGATAGCTTTCTGCCCACCATGGACACGATTGCGCGCGAAGCAGGCGCCCTGCTGATGGATTACTTCCACCAGCACTTGAAAGTGGAGTACAAGGGCGACGCCGACCTGGTTACGGCAGCCGATCGCGCGTCCGAGGTCCTGATTCGCGAACGCATTCGCCAGCACTGGCCGTCGCATGACGTGCTGGGCGAAGAGCAGGGACTAAACGATCAGGGCAGCGACTATCGCTGGTATGTCGATCCGCTGGATGGCACTACGAACTTCGCCCATGGATTTCCTGTCTTCTCCGTATCCATGGCGCTGGAACATAAAGGCAGGCTCATCGCTGGCGTGATTTATGATCCGACCCGCGACGAGTTATTCTCGGCCGAGGCGGGAAGAGGAGCGCATCTGAACGGCGAGTCCATCCGAGTATCGCAAATCGCGAACCTAGCTGAGAGCCTTGTGTCCACGGGCTTTCCCAGTCACAAGCGGCACAAGAATCCGAATATTCATTTTTATCACCAGATCACGTTGCACACCCATGGGGTGCGCCGGGCAGGCTCGGCTGCGCTCGATTTGTGCAACGTGGCGTGCGGCCGCTTCGATGGCTTCTGGGAGTTCAATCTCAATCCGTGGGACACGGCGGCGGGTGTGCTCATGGTGCAGGAAGCTGGCGGCCAAGTGAGCCGCATTGATGGGGCGCCCTTCGAACTCAACAGCAAAGAAACGCTGGCCTCAAACGGGCTGATACACCAGGCGTTGTTGCGAGAATTCAAAGAGATTTTCGCCGGTCGCGGAATCGAGCCGCTGCCCGATCCCCGCGAATACAAGCGCTAGGCCATTCGCTGGTCGCCAAATCCGGATCAGATTCGAGCCCCGCGAACATTTCCGCTGACCCAAACGCCATAATCACTATGCCGCGTCTAGCTCGCCCGGCGACATCTCGTCGACGTAGCACCACATCCACGACTCCCCTGGTTCGATGGAACGAATTAACGGATGGGTCGATGATTTGAAGTGTTTCGTCGCATGCTTGTTTTTCGAAGAATCGCAGCAGCCTACGTGCCCGCAGGAAAGGCAGAGCCGCAGGTGGACCCACTTGTCTCCGGTTTTCACACAATCTTCGCAGACGTGCTTGTCGGTGGTGGTGATACTAATCTGATTTTTGTGCTTGCAATGCATTCGTCTGATCCTCGTTTTCTGCGTGCTGGCCTAAGCCGCCGTTTGGCGTATTTCCAATTCGCCGCGGTCCCAGTGAGCAAGTGCCGCTGCGGCTTCGTAGGTGCTCTGTAAGAATTCCCGCAGCATTCGTTCCGGTGCCCGTGACTTGCGGATTTCGTCGTACATCAAAATGAATTCCTTCAAGTCAGGATGGTAGAACGCTGACTCCGGTTGCACCTTTTGTTGTGGCAGGCCCGCCGGTTCAGGCGCAGCGTAACAATAGAAGGCAGGCCCGTCGACGCCCGATCCGCCAGGCCACCAACCCGCGCTGATAACCTCATGTGAATACGCTTCGCGTGTGATGGCATCAGCGCCAGGACGTTCCGGAGCCCGCCTTCCCGAGAACCGAGTCACTGCCAGGTCGAAGCTTCCCCAGAAAAAATGCACAGGACTGCTCTTGCCCACGAACCCCGCCCGGAATTGCTTGAAAACTGAGTCGCACGAGGTAACGATGCGCCAAAAACGATACGCCGCATCCGCATCATAGGCGCGGTACAGCGTGTCCTCGGCGAAAGGAATCGGGTCCACCACTTCTACAGGCTTGGCATAGATGGCGATATCGAGGTCGAGCGAACCGAGTGTTGACATGAACTCGGAGTAGAAATCGGCGACGGTGCGCGGCTCCAGCGCGAGCACCCTGCGTCGTCCGTCGCAGCGGTCAACGATCAGCTTGTGGTCGATAAAATCGAAGCGTATTTCGAAAACATCTTTCCCGTACGGAATTGGCGAGGTCGTCAGGCCCCTTGCATCGATATACAACGGAACGTTCCACCAGTGGTTCGTCTTCGGTGATAGCTCCAGCCGCACCTTGCCAACCATCTGCGTCCACATGTGCAGGTTATGGTAGGTGGGCGTCCAGTCCTTAAGAGAGAGCTCCGGCCAGGTTTCGGAAAGAGCAGTGGAAGTAGGGTGCGGTGTGCCCATGGTCGCCACTCCTGAGGTTATGTGGCTAATTTATCACGCCTCATGATGGAGTGTGAGAGCCGCAACCAAGGCAGGAACGGCCGATAATTCTGGGCGATGGTTGATGGACGTGGCCCTGTGGAGTAAAGGCCCCAGGCGTTACAATTGACTGGGTTCGCGTGCTGTCCTCAGTCCACGGAATTTGCATCTATCAGCATAGGAGATGTTTTGATCAGCTCGTTACTGGAACGGAAAATCGAAAAGCGGCCCGAGAGGGTGCGGCTCGAAGGGCGCATTCTTTTTCTCACCGAAGACCCTGAGCTCATCAAGCGCCAGCTTGCTGGCGAAGATCTGCCCTGGGATACGAAGAATCCGGCGAGGAATCCCCAGCTGCGCGACGACATCTCGACCGATGAAATCACTCCAGCGCATTATTGCTTTTATTTCGACGAGACGCTGGGCGAGATTCCGTATCTCGGATTGAAGTGCGGGAATGTTCTGCCCATAGCCCGCGGTGACGTCAAGAAGGGTGGATTTGTCTGCGCGGTAAGCGGCAAGCGGCGCGGCAAAGGCTCGAGCCGTGAACAATCTCCTTACGCTGAAATGTGCGCGGGCATTCGCCTGGTGATTGCCGAAAACATCGAGCGTATCTACAAACAGAATTGTCAGAATCTGGGCGTGCTGACCTCGACTAATTTTTCTTTGATCGACGAGATTCGCGGCGAAAATGAAATTCCGTTGAACGAATTTACGGCTGGTGAGGACGAGATCACGCGGCAGGTAATCGAATACGGCGGACTGTTTCCCTTCAACGTCGCGCGCATGCAGAAGAAGGTGTTTCTGCCCGCGATCAAAACGGAAAAGCGTCCCATGACGCTGGCCGAGAAGATTTTCGCGCGGCACATGCTCAACGACAAGGGAGAGCCCAGCGTGCCCAGCGTCAAGCCCGGCGACACCGGCTTTGCCCGCGCCGACCTGCGTTTCAGCCACGAATACGTAACTCCCATGGCCGCCATTTTTTTTGAGCGCTACGTGGGCAGGGATGCCAGAGTGAACGATCCAGCAAGCATCCTCTTCTTCCGCGATCACCTCACCTTTCTCGATGAAGTCATTTCGGAAGAGAAAAAGAAGCTCGGCTTGCTCGATCTCGCGACGCAACTCAAGTTTAAGCAGCAGGACTTTGCGCAAAAGCAGGGAGTCAAGCTGCATGGGGAGCTTAAAGATCGCAAGGGATCAGAAGGGATCTGCCATTCGATTGTGCTGGAAACTTACGCGCTCCCTGGGCAGTTGAACATTGGCTCAGACTCTCATACCCCTCACGTGGGCGCGATTGGATGCGTGGCCTTCGGCATTGGCACCACTGATGTGTTCAATTCCTGGATCACCAAGGATGTCCGCGTAAAAGTGCCTGAGTCGGTAAAGATTGTGATTCGCGGCAAGAAGCATCCGAATGTCACGGCGAAGGATTTCATTCTCAAGATTCTGAGCCTCGATTATGTGCGCAGCGGCAAAGCGCTGGCCAAGGTGATGGAGTATGCCGGCGAGGCTATCGAAGAACTGAGCGTCGATGAGCGCGCCACCATGACCAACATGGCGGCGGAGATTGGTGGGTTCACCGGCATTGTAGCGCCGGACAAGAAGGCCATTGATTTTCTGGTCGAGCGCCGGGGAGTGGATCGCAAGAAGGCTCAGGCGATGATCGAAGGACTATACAGCGACCAGGGTGCGCAATATGCGCATGTCATCGAACTTGATGCAGCCGAAATCACGCCAATGGTAGCGACCCCGGGTGATCCGGGAAATGGAAGATACGTCCGCGACCTCAACACGCCGGTGCCGGTGGAACTGGCCTACGGCGGCACCTGTACCGCTGGAAAGAATGAAGACATGGATATGTATGCTGCCGTTCTGGCCGATGCGCTAAAGCAGGGCAAGCGGATCGCAGACTCCGTGAAGTTCTACATCCAATTCGGTTCGCAGGAGACGCGGGACTACTGCATCCGCAAAGGTTATCTCGAGATCTTCAAGAAGGCCGGGGCGCACGTCATCGAACCCAGCTGCGGAGCGTGCATCAACGCCGGCCCCGGCGTTATCACGCGCCCGGAGCAGGTAGTCATCAGCGCTCAGAACCGCAACTTCCCCGGCCGCAGCGGGCCGGGACAGATGTACTTGGCCAGTCCTCTGACCGTCGCCGCCACTGCCGTGGCGGGATACATTGTCGAATACGAGCCCAGCGAGAAAGTGGAATTAGTCTCCGCGTAATAAAATTCCTCGCTCCTTCCTCCCCACTAAAGGCAGCGCGAAAAGGCTATTAGCTGAAGCAAGTGCCCTCCAAGTGGTTGAATTCAGGCAGGCTGGCCGAAATCAGCCACTCCGCGACACGCAACTTTCCCCGCATTCGAGAGTTCAAACAAGTAGACGCTCTGATTAAAGGCGCGTGAATTGATTGGATCCGGGGCCCTATTAAGGACCCGGCGATCTAAAAAGGGGGGCTCGATGCGTCACCTAAAATATCTCGCATTAGTAACTGTCTTGATCATCCCCGCGGCCTTTGCCCATAGCCAGGTTGCGGTCGGCGTTGGCGTAGGATTTGGCCCGGGGTATGCATACGTAGGTGGTCCTCCCGTCTGCCATTACGGCTATTACGGTTTCTATCCTTACGCCTGCGCTCCTTACGGCTACTACGGACCTGACTGGTTCGTGGGCGGAGTTTTCATTGGAGCCGGGCCATGGTACCACAGCTACTGGGGACGCGGATTCTACGGACGCGGTGGATGGGGCTACGGTCGCGGTTTCCATGGAAGCGACTACTATGGCGGAGGAGAATACTTCGGCGGTGGACGCGGCTATTACCGCGGAGGCTACGGTGGCGGATATGCCCGCGGCTCGTACCGCGATGGTTACGCGCGCGGTGGTTTCGGTGGAGCTGTCCACGGCGGTGGCGGTGGATTCCACAGTGGCGGTGACCATGGCGGCGGACGCCGATAATAGTTGCTCAAACTTGTCGTGAGCGAGATGAACCCGGCTGGCTGCCAACGCGGCCAGCCGCTTTTGGTGGCGACGAATTTTGTGCTTGTGTCGTCTCCGCGAACTCCGGGGCGTTGCTCCGCGTTCTCAGCTCTTCAGGGTTTGTTCCTGCCTTGGGTCAATCAAAAAGCCGGCTTCCCCGCGGACGTGAGGAACCGGCAGAAGGCGCCGGTGAGAAGACCACCGCCGACATTTGTCGGATGCTGAAACTAGGGCGCTGCACCCCATTGCCTTCTTTGTGCCACGCGCTGTTTTTCTTGCTACAATATTCGGTTCAGTGATCCCCCACTCTTCAGGGAGACAGATAACCGTATGACGTATGTAATTGCAGAACCTTGTATCGGAACCAAGGACACCGCCTGTGTGGACGCTTGTCCGGTGGATTGCATCCATCCCAAAAAGGACAGTGAAAAATACGCGACAGAGGAGATGCTGTACATCGATCCGGTGGAGTGCATCGACTGCGGCGCTTGCGTCCCGGTTTGCCCGGTGTCGGCGATTTTCGCCCTCGATGACCTGCCGGAAAAATGGGCAGCGTTCACCGAGCGCAACGCCAAGTATTTCGGACGGTAGGTAGGTTCTAATCCCGATAGCGAGCTTCCTGGGTTCAGGCAGCTCGCCGAGCATCCGTTGCGTTTGATGGGCTTTACCCGCCCTGTTTTCGGCTACGGGGTTCACCGTATTGCTTGCGAAAGCGCCGCGGGCTAATCTTCATCTCGTAACAGGTTGAGTTTGCTGCTCATGTGGTTCAGAGCGGTCATGGGTTAGTGTTCGCGGGAAGCGCGACGTTCGACCCTCACGATCGCTCCTTCGTTTTTTAGTTAACCTTTATTCCAAGCTTGGCGTCTGTCCGTATATCCCCTGTTAAGGTTCTATTTGCACGGCGCAGCCGCCGCGCCCCTCCGTGATCCCTGTGAGAGTCGAGGCGGCTTGCGTTCCTGAAGCATGCAAAGCTGACGGCTGACAGCGGCTTCCACTAAAATCATGCCTTCACGGTAAACCCCATGCCACTGAAGGAGTCGGAAGCGGTTGTGCTGCGCACCTATCCCCTGCGTGAAGCCGATTTGCTGGTCACCCTGTTCACCCGGACAGAAGGCAAAGTGCGCGGGGTGGCGCGCGCCGCCAAGAAATCCCAGCGGCGCTTTGGCGGGGCATTGGAGCCGCTGACGTACGTACGGGCGTTTTACGAAGACCACGAGCGGCAGGAATTGTCGCGGTTGGATGCGCTCGAAGTACTCGAGTCCCCGCTGGCGAGCGAAGTAAGTTATCCGCGGGCGGTGGCGCTGGCGCATGTAGCGGAGTTGCTGGATGAGCTCTTGCCCGACCGTGAGTCCAATGACGCCATCTTTCGCCTGACGCTTTCGGTTCTGCATGCCATGCCCGGTCCCGAGGTCTGGATGCCGATCACATACTTCGAGCTCTGGCTCACGCGGCTGGTGGGGTTCTTGCCCGAGTTGACGGAGTGCATTGTCTGCGGCCGCAGCCTGAACGGGAGTCGCGCCTACTTTCACGCGCTGGCCGACGGTCTGACGTGTGTCAACGATAAGCGCCTGGCGTCTTCCGAGATTTCAAGCGAGTCGCGGATGCTGGCGGCGCGGATGTTTCGCGCTCCGGTAGAGAGTTTCACGGGCGAAGCTTGGCCAAAGGCGCGAGCCGCGGATTTACGCAAGTTCCTCGTGCAGATATTGCAGCGGCACATCGAGAAGAAGATAGTGACGGCGGGAATGCTGGTGAAGGGAAGTTTTTAGCGAGCGACAGGAATTGCGGGGCCCTCCACCACCGAGCATGTCCCTCGCGATGAAGTGCCGCCGAGTCAAGTCTTGTTTCGTAGATGTTCGACGCCCTCGAAAGCAGACATTTTTTTCACAACCTAAACTCCCATCCCATCAATGCCTGCCACCGAAATAAACGACTTACACAGCGCGGATGTGTGCTTTTCCACTGTGTTCCCGCAGGTACGTTTTGCTCATCCGCGACCAAGATCGACCCGTTAGCTGACGTCTGCCATCTGCTTCCATTACAATCGTTGATTAAACTGCTGGCTCCCATGGCACTGTAGGAGTAGGCGATCGTGCTGCACCCAGCACCAGCCCGCGAAGCTGAATGCTGAGTGCTTTCCGAATAGACTCTTTTGACTCACACCTCGAAAAATTCGCCGACGTTTCAAGAGCTCATCTTGCGGCTGCAGGCGTTTTGGGCCGAGCGTGGATGCGTACTGCAGCAGCCATATGACGTCGAAGCGGGCGCGGGAACGATGGCCCCGGAAACGTTTCTGCGCGTGTTGGGTCCGCAGCCATACAAAGTCGCATATGTGCAGCCGTCACGGCGTCCGGCGGATGGACGTTACGGAGAAAATCCCAACCGGCTGTTCAAGCATATGCAGTTGCAGGTAATCCTGAAGCCGCCGCCGGAGAATGTCCAGGAGTTGTACCTGGAGTCGCTGAGCGCGATTGGGATTGACCTCCGCCAACATGACATCAAGTTTGAGGAAGATAACTGGGAGTCGCCTACCCTGGGCGCGTGGGGCATCGGTTGGCAAGTCATGCTCGACGGGCTTGAGATCACGCAGTTTACTTATTTCCAGCAGTGCGGCGGCGTGGATCTGAATCCGATTTCAGCAGAGCTCACTTATGGCCTCGAACGAATCGCGGCGTTTCTGCAAGATGTCGACTCAATTTTCGAGATCGTGTGGGCGCGCGATCCGGAGAAGAGCGGCGAAGTGAAGTATGGCGATGTGCGCCTGGCGGATGAATTGCAGTTCTCTGTCTACAACTTTGAGGCGGCCGACGTCGAGAAGACGTGGCGGCATTTTGAGCTCTATGAAGCGGAGTGCCGGTCGCTGCTGGAGCGATATGCGGCGCTGAAGAAGGACAGAGCTTCAGGCCACGGAATCGCTCGCGAGAAGGCGCGATTTCCTTTGCTAGGCGCTTATGATCTGTGCCTCAAGTGCTCACACTTGTTCAATATCCTCGACGCGCGGGGCGCGATCTCGGTGACGGAGCGTGTCAGTGTGATCGCACGCGTCCGAGCGCTGGCGGTGGGGATCGCCAAAGCCTGGGTGGATCAGCAGAAGAGCGAGTCCTCTCCGGTCTCGGATAAGTCTGACGAGGATGAACCTGCGAGAGAAAAGAAGCCGAAGGCGAAGAAAGAGAAACTGTCTACTGTCAGATTGTAGACTTTATGAACCACTGAGGCACGAAGCATATGCCAGATTTTCTACTTGAGATCGGTTGCGAAGAGATTCCCGCGCGGATGATCGATGCCGCTTCCCAGGAACTACGCGAGCGCGTCGCCGCGTTGCTGAATCGGGAACGCCTTTCTTCGAGTGGAAACCTCTCGTCGTTTGATACTCCGCGGCGGTTGGCGGTGCTGGCGCCTGGCATTGCCGCCGCGCAGGACGATGTAACCGAGCAGGTCACAGGTCCTTCGGCGACCGTGGCTTACAAGGATGGGCAGCCGACGCCCGCGGCACATGCCTTCGCCAAGAAGGCAGGAGTGGACGTTTCCCAGTTAGCAACAATCAGCACCACCAGAGGCGAGTACCTGGCTGCGAAGATAACGAAGAAAGGGCGGAGCGCCGCCGAGATTCTGGCCGAGGAACTGCCGAAGGAAATTGCTTCGCTCTACTGGCCCAAGAGTATGTACTGGCGCCAGCCGAGTGAGCGATTCATACGTCCGGTGCGTTGGCTGGTGGCGATGCTTGATGAGGATGTGATACGCCTGGAATTTGGCGGCATTCGGGCAGAGAAGACATCGCGCGGGCACAGAAGTCTTTCGAACGGGGCCGTGACGATTGCCCGCGCGGGAACCGGGTACGTGGACGCTTTGCGGCATGCCAAAGTCCTCGGCCGCGACGAACGCGATCAGCAAATCCGCAAGGCGCTGGATGCAGCAACGCGCACCATACGGGGAGCGCGCTGGCGCGAAGACAAAGCGCTACTCGATAAGGTGGTCAACCTGACCGAGTTTCCTTCTGTCGTTCTGGGCAACTTCGATCCCGACTATCTTGTCCTGCCGGAAGAAGTGCTGGTTACGGTGATGCGCGACCACCAAAGCTATTTCGCAGTTGAACAAGCGAGCGGAAAACTCCTGCCGCATTTTCTCACGGCGCTGAATACTGACGATGATCCGCAGGGGTTGATCCGGCATGGCAACGAGCGTGTGTTGCGGGCCCGGTTCAACGATGCTCGTTTCTTCTGGCAAACCGATCAAAAGATTTCATTGCTGGAGCGGCTTGAACTATTGCGGCACGTTACCTTCCAGAAAGATCTTGGCAGCTATTACGAAAAGACGCAGCGAGTGCAACGGCTGTGCAGTTGGCTGAGCGAGCTCCTGAAGCAGAGCGGCATGGCTGTGCGCCCAGGCGTGATCCACAAAGCCGCGTGCCTGGCGAAGGCTGATCTTACAACGGAACTGGTGAAAGAGTTCACGGAACTGCAGGGCATTGTCGGCGGGCTTTACGCCCGCGTCCAGGAGCTTGATCCCAGCCTGCCGAAAGCGACGCGACTCGCCATTGCGGACGCAATCTACGACCATTACAAACCCGAGTCTACGGACGACGAGGTCCCGCGTTCGGTCGAGGGAGCGGTACTTTCCATCGCGGACAAAGCGGATACGATTGCGGGGATGTTTGCCCTCGGGTTGGTTCCGAGCGGATCAAAAGATCCGTTTGCACTGCGGCGGCAGGCGAACGGGATTGTGAAGGTGATCGCAGAGAAAAGGCTGCCGTTCCGGCTTACGAAATTGATGCAGGACACACGGGCAGGCTATCAAGGGTCAGAAGCCGAAAAGAAGTTTATTGCTCCCCGCTCATTTGAAGATTCCATCCGAACATTTTTCTACGAGCGGCTGGAATTTTATCTGCGCGATGTGCGTGGTTACGCTCTTGACGTGGTGAAGGCCGTTTTAGCTGCCGATGCAGACGACGCTGTGGACGCGATCGGGCGCGCGGCTGCTGTCAAAGAAGTAATGATGCCGGAATTCCAGGTGATTGGCGCGGCCTGCAAACGTATCCGAAACATTCTGAAGCAGGCTCGAGAGAACGGCTTCGAACCAGCGGGTAAATTCGAGTACTTGCCAGGAGCTGCAGAGGAAGAGAAGACTCTGATGGCGTACTTGGAACGGACCAGCCCTCGGGTCGAGGTGCACCGAAACCAGAAACAATATCTCGACGCGCTCCTTTTGTTGTCGACGGCCAGAGAACTGATAGACAATTTCTTCGATAAAGTGATGGTGATGGTCGACGATGAGCAAGTGCGAGCAAATCGACTTGCGTTGCTGCAAACCCTGCTCAAAGAATTTTCTACAATTGCAGATTTCTCAGAGATCGTGATTGAAGGAAAGAATCCATCAAAGACTGATTCATAGGTACGTCGGCTATCCCAGAAACAAAGATTCACGAAGCCAACGCCTCACGACCAAAAACGTGCATTCTTCATTAGAGTTAGAGAGAGATTCAGAGAGGGAAGTGCTCCTCCTGTTCTCAACTTCAGGAATGTGTGGGGTGGTGTGATCACTGCACTTTTTGCAGGCGGGCGATCAGTTTTTGGGCGAGATTGTCTTCCGATTCAGACCAGAGCACCCGGCCGCTGGTTCGGGTATTTTTTTCCGCGTGAGTCGTAAACTCGACCAGTTTCTGAACGTTGGCACGAACCTTGGCTTCGTTTTCCCCTGTGAGGGCCAACTCTTCGTGGAGGAAGGGCGCGTCCAGGCCAAAGTCCACTTCGATATGTCCGCTTTGTTCGCTGGTGCGTTCGTCAAATTCCTCGCCGTGAACTACGAACTTCACCAATGTGGGCACGAGCGTCCATTGCCGGCCACTCTCGTCGGGCGTCCAAAGGTCCCAGTAAGCCTCAAAAACATAAGCGAAATCATCATGGATATGGTCGGCGGCGATCACCAATGCTTCTTCCGGGCTGATGGCGGGGGTAAAGCGCTGTTCCAGCAGCGTCGCTTCATTCCACGATACCGGATGCAGGGCCAGATAATTGATCCCCGGCCGCTGCGGCGAAAAAGGAAACTGCTTGAGCACGGCGAGAATGTGCGGCAGCATCTCCGGGCCGGAGAAGCTGGGGAACCACAAACTTAGATAAAGCGGATCAGACACAGTGCCTCGGGCAAATTCTGCCTCTCGAGTAATTCTAAATTGTCTTCAGCCTGAAAATGAGTTGCGCAGGTACAATCGTTGCAGGAACATCAACATAGGTCATCGTAAGGAGGTCATTCGAAGGCCCTGCAGAGCTCGGAACTGCCGTAGTTTTTTTGACAGACTCGAGAAGCGCTTGTTACGATAATTCCTTACCCTAAGATCCCGCCTTAAATCGTCCCCGTCGTCTAGCCTGGCCTAGGACATCGCCCTTTCACGGCGGTAACACGGGTTCAAATCCCGTCGGGGACGCCAAATCTTTTCAGTGAGTTACCGGGATTTCCCCAGAAACTCGCCTCTCCCGACACCGTGATGATCTATGCCAAGCTCTATCCTGGTCAGCTCATCGAGGAGTATCGCAAGACCGTGCGCAGTCTCTATAACGCCTATTACGGCGAGGACGGTCTGAAAAACCCGATTGCGGTGGAATGGGCAGCCTTCGCGGCGAGCTGCAACCTGCGCGATATGGGCACGCACCTATGCGCCTTGCCCACTGGAGAGCATTGTCCGAGGGGATTGATCTGCCTTGGCTGTGCGCATGCGCAGCCGAAGAAAAGTGCGGTGCCGATCTTTCGGCGCATGCTCGCCAGCCACGAGCGCAGCCTGCTGGCTGCGCGAGGTTACAGCGAACCTGCCGGACAGATCGCGGCCCGCGAGATGGAAATTGTCAGGATTAAGGGAGCATTGCAGCGAGCGGAGGAATTGAGCGATGACGTGGCCGCTGCTATCGAACGGGCTCTCTGAAGTCGGATAACTGTCGACTGTGAGCGTCAGAGGACCTACACGGTTGACGAACGTCGCGATGGTTCGTGCGGAGCTCGTCAATCACAGCCGCGACCCGGTCGATGAGTGCTAACGCGATATAACGTCGACAATGCTTGAAACGCTGCAATATTCTGTTACGGATCGAGGACACCCATGTCTCGGCTTTCGAAACATGGGCCGTCCCCCCTCGCCAGTCATTGAATAATTGACTTATTGTTGTGTCGTTGTGAAGTAGTAGGTCCCGTCCCAGTGATAATTTGTTGCGTCCGTACCCGGCGAGCCATTAATACGGGCATGGAACCCGATGAAAGTCCCGGTCCCCTCCGAAAACGTGCACAGTGCGATCCTGGTCACCAAGTCGAGCGTGCAACGACCGACGGCCCTGTTGGCATCCCCGGCGTCGAGAACGACGTTGCTGTCCTGTAACCCCGTTGAAGGAATCGGAGACTGGAAGTAAAAGACTTTGGATCCGACCACAATTTCCTCAAGGTTCGAGGACGTGATGGTGCAGAAGGAACCGGGCTCGCCGGTTTTCGCCGAGCAATCCTTTATCACATGGAGCTTCCCGCGTCGTAAAGAGGACGCCGAGACCGGAGTGGCTCCCAGAGTGAGGGCCACAAAGCCCGCAACCAGCACGAGGGCGAAAAGTGTTTGAATACGGATTGTTTTCATAATTCTCCTTTTTAGTGGACGTTTGTAATAGCTTGCTTTGAGGGGATCGCAGCCACACGCTCTGCGGTGTTCGTATCCCTACTTCAAGCGACGTTGGCCTGCAATGGCATGCAGGTGACCTGGGGGTGACATCTTGGTCCCATGGCTAACTCGTGCTGAAACAGCTGTTTACTGGTCCGCGACTGTGGAAGATGGCGCGGGCAACGAGAGGATGCTAGACTTTCGCAATCGAATTGGGTCGCGGTTAGATGTCCCTACCCTCTGAGTCTCAGAACAAAGTTCGCTTCGGCGCCTTCGAAATAGATTTACGTACAGCCGAGCTGCGGACGAACGGGCAAGAGCTCACCCTCCAGGGTCAGCCTTTTCAAATCCTGATGGTATTGCTAGAGCGTCCTGGCGAGCTAGTCGCGCGCGAAGAGTTGAAGAAAAGACTTTGGACCCCCGACACGTTTGTCGATTTCGAGCACAGTCTCAACAAGGCAGTGAACCGGCTTCGGGAGGCTCTGGGCGACAGTGCCGAACATCCGAAGTTTGTCGAGACCCTTCCCCGGAGGGGCTATCGGTGGATTGGACCCGGCATACGAAACGGAAATGATAATTTCGCTGGTGAGATTCGCATGGTTGTTCCTGGAGCCGAGCACTCATCCGAGATGCGGACCCCGTCCGTCGAATCAAGAGCAGGGCGCACCCGAAGATTCTGGCTCACCATTCCCGCGGGGTGCCTGATCATCGCTCTTGCGGCAGGATTCTTCTTCCTTCATTCGCGCCACTCGCCCCCACTCACCGAAAAAGACTCCATCGTCCTGGCAGATTTC
>QIAN01000043.1 GCA_003225005.1 Acidobacteriota bacterium
AAGCGGCCATCCGCGAGTACATCGACGTGCACAACGAAGATCCCAGGCCCTTCGTTTGGACCAAAACAGCCGACCAAATCCTGGCCAGCATCGCTCGTTACGCGCAGCGCACAACCGCTGCCCAACCTTCTTAACTTATGTCACGAATCACTGGGACGGGAGACTAGGTACCTTTGTTCGGTACGAGCCACAGCGCATACTCCCGTTAAGTCCCCACCGGGGTGCGACCGGATCAAAGCCTCACTTCTTGCCAACAGGTACGAAGAAAGGCATGTGCGGCCTCTCTTTCTATCGGGCGGTGCCACGCTTGGCAGGAAGGTATTCTTGTTCTATCGACCTCAGCAAGGCTTGACCTTTGAGAATCAGTTTGGAGGCGCCACGAATTTTTGGAACCACAGCGTGTATTCCAGCCGCGCGTGCTAGTCGATCAACTTCGGGTCCCTCAGAGACAGTGAACAGAATCAGTCGTGCATCGGGCAGCACTTTCCTAAGCAGCGGTGCTGCTTCTATCCCAGTCATGACGGGCATAGCAAGGTCCAAGATGATGAGGTCGGGTTTGAGATTTTCAGCTTTCTGAATCGCGTCCCGCCCGTTTTCTGCTTCTCCCGAAACCTCAAAGTCAGCGTTTGATTCAAAGAGTTGGCGCACCATTGAACGAACGAGGGCATTATCATCCACGACGAGAACGCGCTTCTTAGGCATGGCCGCTTCTTAGTGCCTAGTTTCGATGCGTAAATCCTTGGAGACGGGTGGCAGTTTCTATTCCAGAGTGTGTGCCAGTTTCAATAAACCACGAGCGATTATAGGGATGAGCGAAGGGCGACCTGAGGGAAAAAGCGGGTAGCTGTCAGTTTGGGATTTTCTGGTCGTGTCCTAATAGTGCGTTGTTAATCTTTGGGTGGGGTCGTAGCTCGCTTCAGTAGCTGCCCGAGCACGTAGCATTCCTCATGCACGGTCTTCCCGTTCTCGTCCGTTTTGCTGGATTCAAGCGGCACTGGCCTGTTGCACAGAGAGCAACGAATAAGACCGGATGCAATTGAAGCTAGCCGGGAACTACTCTGCCCGAGGCGTCCGGTTTTCAATTCCAAGACGGCGCTAATTTCTCGAACGATGGCGCGGAATTTCTCAGGGTCTTGTTCGTTGGCCGCGTGTTCGCAGAGTTCCAACCAAAGTTCCTTGGTTTGGGCTTGCATGCTCTACCTCCACTTGCAAGAGGTCTGGGAAGAGCTTTGGTGGAATATTATATACCGCATGCGATAGAAGCTGCCCCCACCAAAGAGCCATACAGCCCCGACCAGACTCACCCTCATCCTCAGAGATTTCCGTTGTGACCTAATTGGCCAAACGTGTACAAACGAATCAAGGCCTAAGTTACTGCCCTGTCGCTCAGTCTGCCAACGGCCGAGTAAAGCCTGAAGTGGTTGTAGTGGATGGAAAGTCAAGAGCGGCACGGGGAGGGCGCGTATTACCTGGAATGGCGCGAAGGTGGTAAGCGGGTTCGCCTATCGGTGGGCAAAGATGCGCAGGCTGCGGTAGCCCGATGTCGGCGGAAGGAAGCCGAACTCAACGCCCTGAACTGCGGCGTCGCTGTCAGGCCTGACGCTCAGAACTTACGAAGGCTCTTTTGTTGTTGGTTTGGCTTGCTCATAATAGTGGACCGAAGCACGGTCTTGTACGCAAGTCCTACCAATGAAATGACAATCAGGAACGCAACCGCGCATTACCTAATGGAGAGCAGAGTTTGGTAGCAGTGTGTCTATTCTCGCCTTTTTTCGCTTCATTTTTCTTAAACAACTAAGGAGTTCCTGCAATCGTTCGAGGCGCTTCTAACCCGAGGGAACCGACCCGGTGGTTCCTTCGTGGGCACTATTTCACCCTACAGTCCCGGTACCTCGGAACGACGAAATTGAGAGTGGCAAAGCCAGCCCATTCTCGGTCCAGTCCGCGTCTCGGCGAGCAAGGGGATCACAAAGTGAAGCGCCTGGATTTCTTTCCGCACGCGCTCGATATCCATCTCTTTTTGACTCAGAACCTGGTCCAGATCCTTCATATGTCACCTCCACGCGGATAAATTGCGCGGCCTCCCTCGACCGATCCGAGCAGACGAACAATTTTCTATTCACCCGGAGGCTTCTGCTGATCCTGCTGTCGCTTCTTCTCCTCAGGCGTCATTGGTTTCTGCTCCTGTTGCGGCTTGGGCACAGGCCGTGTCTCCGCTGGTGGAGGAGTGCGCTGCGGTTGCGCGCGCTCGCTTGGCGGCGGAGCTTGCTGCCGCTGAGGAGGCTCGCTACGGTTTGGCTCTGGACGGTTATTTGGCTGTGCAGCTGGCGGTCGGTTTGGCTCCGGTCGATTGTTCGGCTGTGCACTTGGGGGACGGTTCGGTTCCGGTCGATTATTCGGCTGTGCAGCGGGCGGTCGAGGTTCCGGCCGATTACTTGGTTGTGCAGCTGGCGGACGGTTTGGCTCCGGGCGATTATTTGGTTGTGCAGCTGGCGGTCGATTCGGCTGCGCCGGATTGGTCGAGCCGGGATGCGGCTGGGCTCCGGCACGACTGGCTGGAGGGTTATAAGGCGCCCCTGCCTGCTTGGCCGGTACCACCGCACGGTCTTTGAAGGCTCCCGGTTTAGGGGTAGCTGCAACTGGTGGTTTGCCATGGTTCGCGGAAGCTCGCAGCTCCGGTTGCGCGCGAGCAGCCTGCGCATGCTGAGCTTGAACGGCAACAGGCGGAACATGTCTCTCATGTGCGACAGCCTCTTGTTGAGGCGTTGGACGCGCATTGACGCCCCCATTGCCGCCGTTGTAGCTGACCCGGTTCACCGTTGTATTGTTTACCGTAACGTTGTAAACATTGTGTATCGTCGTGACGTTCACGTTGTTTACTGAACGGTTGTAGTAAAACTGTCCGTTCTGCCAGCGTCCGCCTTCGTAGCCCTCACCGGAGTAACCATAGCCGTAACTGATCCCGCCATAGAAACCCACGTGTGGACCCCAGTATCCGTCATAGAAGACATAACCATTGTCGCCCCAGCCCCAGTAGGCTGGAGTCCAGAGCAGACCGGGTTCCGGAGCCATCACCCACGTACCCGGCACCCAGTAGTAATCGTCGTCACCGTAAGCCCAGTACCCCGGTGTCCAGATATAGCCATCGCCAGGGACCGGCGGCTGCTCGTAGACAGGCAGTTCTGGTGGGGCGAAGGTAATTGATATGCCGACTTGCGCGTAGGATGCTCCAGAGATGGCTAGCATCACGAGTGCGAACATCAGCGCACGGATGGAGGGGATGATACGCATTGTGCTTCCTCTGCCTAAGCATCCTTCGCTTGCCCGATATTGCTCTGCTGCTGCGGGTTGCGCGGACTGAAAGGCGCATTTTTCAGACATAAACCAAGCGGAGTTAGGTGCTCTTTTTATTCTCGCTTCAAACTAGCAGCATGCCTTGTCGCCTTTCGACCCTTGGATTCTTCCTGCTCTTCCCGAGGGCGTTCTTCGTTTACTTGTCGATTGATCTCTTTTGCCAGCTCGGTTAATTTTTCGTCGGTTTCCTTTTCTTCTCCAAGAGTCTCATCCAGCAAAGAAGCGTGTTCGGTTTCGCCGAGAACTTTGGCGAATTCGGAAACCGGCCCATACGCGGCAATCTCGTAATGTTCCACTCCTTGGGCTGCGCCATCAGTGCCGCGTCCAGTACCGCGCCTTCAAAATCTTCTTCCATCACCTCGGACCCTTCCTTAACCAAACCCTCCATGGCCACACATTTCTTGCCTTTTGGACTCTCATCCAGGGATCGGAAGATCTTGTCAAGGCGTTGAACGGCACCTTTGGTTTGTTCCAAGTGCTCTTCAAAACCTTGTCGGAGCTCGCTCGCGGAGGCAACTTTGGCCATCTTCGGAAGTGCTTTGACCAACTGGTTCTCGGCGCTATACAAGTCTTTCAATTCGTCCACATGCAGTTTCTTCAGGCTAGACAATTTGTAGGCTCCCACGTTCAAATGGTTGTTCGATACACTACACCCTGTATTCGCGATGCCACCCTCGGAAATGCAGCCTGTAGTTGCGCGATATGAAAAAGTGAATGACCGGCCAAGCACCAGGGAGTCGGATTTCGTGAAATCTCGCTCCCATCTTATTAAGGAGTTACAGTCCTAACTTGCAGGATTGCGGTATGTGAAAGCGGGTAGGGTTTACAAAAAGGGTTTACATTCTCGCGGCCGCTGCTGCTTTGATGTCCGCCCTTCATCTCTGCGGCCAGTGCCAAGGACATCCCGCGATATTTCTTCTCCGGTCGCGAACCAGAGGCGGGCAGAAAGTATTCCTCACAACTTCCCGTTTGCCCGTCAGAACGAAGCCGCTGGCGCGGCGGACGCTGCCGCGTAGGTGAGGTCGGCAGCCGTGGTTCTTAGCCTCAGATAAATTGAGGGTCATAAGGAGGCCATCCCTATGACCCATCTACGAAAAATCATGCTGGAAGAGCTCCAGCGACGTCA
>QIAN01000321.1 GCA_003225005.1 Acidobacteriota bacterium
AAGAGCGCAGAGCACGCCGACGAGCTCGCGCAGGCGGCCAAGCGCGGCGTATCGCTGATCGTGTTCCCCGAGGGCACGCTGGTGAGGCACACCGGCCTGATGCCGTTCCGCGCCGGCGCCTTCCTCAGCGCCGCGCAGGCCGGAATCCCGGTCGTGCCGGTCGCCCTGCGCGGCGTGCGCTCGGTGCTGCGCGACGGCACCTGGTATCCGCGCCGCGCGCCGATCTCCGTGACCGTCGGCGCGCCGGTCGCTCCGGAAGGGAGCGATTGGAACGCAGCCGTGCGGTTAAGGGATCAGGTGAGATCGCGGATCCTGAAGCACTGCGGCGAGCCGGACCTGAGCTAGTTCGTTCCTTGGGTTGGAGGTATGCCCGATTGACCAAGCAATTGCGTCCCCGACGTCCTCTAAGGATCCGGTCGAGCACTTGAGACTGCCTTTCCCGAACGCGCGTACAGGCAGCAATCTTGCATTCCATCCAATTCCCGCGATCCCTTTTGCATTGTTTGGTGTCGCGCCGATAATTCCGGCCACTAAGGTCCCATGCCAAATACTATCTTCTTGGGCACATTGGGCGAATGGTGGTGTTCCAGCTTCTGCGCTGCTCACCCAGCTCCCTGGATCAGCAGGATTCGCGTCACGCCCGTCGCCGTCGTTAGCAATCGTGGCGTTAGAAATAAAATCGTAACCAGCAGGATTCCCCGTGACGACGCGACCAGCGATGTCTTCGTGGCCGGGGAGAACGCCGCTGTCAATCACCGCAACGACCGTAGACGGGTCGCTGGCACTGACGTAGTCCCAGGCCGATTGAGCGTTAATACCCGCAATCCCTGCCCTGAGATTCCATTGCCGCGGCTCGAACCACGTATCGTTTGGGGTTGCACCAAGCCTGCCGCGCACACCCGGAACCACGTACTCAATTTCGGGTAATGCCCTAATCCTGGCCGCGATCGCTTCTGCCTCCACCAACGAGATGGGTTGAGGAAGCTGAAAGACGATTCTGCCGTACCCACGGTCCCGTAATACGGTGAACTTGATGCCGGCGGCGCTGGTCACGCGTTCCAGCTCCTCGGACGTGGGCGCTTGAGCTTGCCCCACGAGTGTTGTTCGTTTCCACTTGATCGTCATTGTTTCAATGTTACGAACGCTCGGATCGGGAGGCCGAGTGTTCGGTTGGACGGAGCTTGGAACCTCGACATTCGAGTCGACCGCGCTTTGAGCTTGCGCGCTGCCCGCCTCCGCGCCCAACTTGCCTTGTCCGACAGATTCGATTCCGAGCGGGATGCCCCTTGGCACGTCCCCCGTTGGCATGGGCATGGAGCCAGGCGATGGAGCGGACTCTTGCGCCGCGGAACGTGCCTGCCTAATAACGTTGAGGTCAGGCTTGGCCGGCTGGCGCGCGTCCGAATCCACCGCATGAACGAAAGCCACGCCCTCTGCCTCTTCCAATTTTTTTGCAAGCGTCCAAGCTTGCTCTCGAGTGAACTTGCGGTCCGCGCGCACTACAATCCCTCGACCATTGTTCAGTGTGCGCACGTGCACGAGCAGCATTCCTGCTGTGCTGCTTAAGGCGACAGCTCGCTCCACACCCGCGGCTTCCTCGGAAGCACTCGGCAACATCTTGTAACGAACATAGAACTCGCTCACCGTCGCGGCGGTGGTCGTAGGCTGCGATTGCGCAACCGCGGCGGTCGGTGTTGCCACGAGCGCCACGAAGAGCAGCAGGTAACTTCTCGCCCTCATTGCAACCTCCCGTTCATAGACGTCACGCGCCCTTTGATGTACATCGCGGCGTCCGACGCAGTTTGGACCTTACCTCGATGTGGCCTCAAGTGTGTGCGCCCAGCCTAACAGAACGACAGCCGCTTCGGTTGTCGTCCCAAGGGCCTGGGGGCTGACATTTGGCGCAAACACTGTGCGCTAGGGCACTGCCCCGAGAAGATAGTGCTCATCGCGCGCGGCCTTTTGCACGATGAGGGCATCGGCCGGTTCGACACGAAGGCTTTGGAGTTTTTGGTCCTCACAACCTACGGTGCCGACTTCCTGCACTGGGTTTCCGATAGCTAGCTACTTCAGAATTCGCAGCAGGTTGTGATGCGAGTCGGTGAAGGTCGGCAGGTCGCGCCGGTCCTCGATCGGCTCCGCCGCCTCGGCGATGCGCGGCCAGGCGAGCAGCGCCTTGTTGCGCGTGACGATGATCTGGTCGGTCGAGGAGTACCAGT
>QIAN01000322.1 GCA_003225005.1 Acidobacteriota bacterium
GGGCCTTGAGTAACAGATAACCGAGATTCTTGTAGCCACGGCCCCTTCTAAGAAGGGTTTTGATGTTGCCGTTGATGGCTTCCACGACTCCGAAACGTACTTTGGTGCGGCAGTAATTCAGGATTCCATCCAGGTGATCCGCCAACATCAGGGCCAGTCTCTGAAAGGGTGGCAATCGTTGCCATCGCAGTTGATCGATCCAACTCTGCAAATAGCGCACCATGGCTCGCTCATAGCGGTAGGTCCACAACCGCTCCAAGCTTTCCTTTAAAAGGTAGGCTTTCATCACCCGTCGATTGAGGGCGAACAGCTCGTTTAGTTGCTGTCGTTTTTGGTGGTCTAGATTCATCCAGCGCGTCAACAGCAGCCAGCGTTTGCCCTTCACTACACCGCGCATGCGCCCACCTTTGCGGAAGAACTCCGCCCTCCGCACTTCATCAATGGCCTTGTTGGCATGCTGCAGAACGTGGAACTTGTCATACACGATCCGGCAGTTCACAGCCCATTGGGTAATGCTGTTAGTGAATGGCCGCCACATATCCACGCACGCCGCCGCGATGCGCTTCCGCTGGCTTTCACTCAGTTGCCTGCCCGAACCACAAAGGTTCGCCGGTCTCCAAGTTGCTGACCACGGTGATGAATTTCATCTGCTTGCCGAAGTAGATCTCGTCCACACCCATCTGCTCTAAGCGATCCTTGCGGCGCGTCGCACTCCAGCGCTGCAGATACCGCAGGTCGATCGCTCGCACCGTGCTGGCGGCTAGCCTGAACTGTCTGGCTACCTGGCGTACCGATGCGCTTTCGCACGCCAATCCCACGGCGTCTTCAAAGCGCTTACTAAACGGCGCTTTGCTCGGTAGCTGGGGTACCTTCTCGACCTTTATCCCACACTGCGGACAGCACACCCGATACACTTCGATGACCACCGTCGTTCGATATTCGCCCCACGGCAGGTCTCGCACTTCACGTTCGTTGTAATCATGTGCGTCGGTAAACTTTCTTCCGCATCCAGAACAGATCAGTTTCCGGTTCCCCCGCTTGCGCCGTACCCATAAACGCAACGTCTTGGCTGTTTCATCGATCTCGTGCCGATAGACTCGGTAGCCCGGCCATCCCAGTATTTTCGTGAATTCATTGTCGCGCATTCCGCCGAGTCTAGCGGAACTGCCCCCTGACGGAAACCCGCTCTCCTATTGGGTCTCTACGAATTCCTGCTCAGAGCCAGAAAAACAACTCCCACTAACGGAACACGCTGTTATGGAAAGCCAAATATTCATGGGAGGGCAGGCTGTTACTCTCGCGCGGCAGGCGTATGGCTCTTCCGTGGAGATGATAGTAGTCTCGCCCGTTCTCAAACTCCTCTCGATGCCGCGCTCTTGGATGTCGGGGGCCATTCGAGGATGCACAGTGTAGAAGTGGCGCAAGTTGCCGTTGGAGTCGCGGGTGAAAACGGAAACGGTGGAGTCCTGGTGGCCTTCCCCGTCTTCGCTGCCCAAGTCGTACTTGAAGGTGTTGTTGCCAGTGCTGAGGAAGCGTAGCTTGTCCCAGCCCCGCGCGCGAGCGTGGGCGCGCGCACTGGGGACATCGGCGGCCGTGACAACGGCGAAGTCGAGATTCTGAGCGAGGTGATGGGCGACGCCGTTAGCGCCGTCGAGCCAGGCGGTGCACATGGGGCAAGGCTTGGTCTGCCGCTTTCCGTACATGAAGTGATAGATAACGAGCGAGCGATTGGGCTTGGTGAAAAGTTCGCTGAGACGAACGGTGCGCACGGGCGCATCACCGGCGTTGAGGTCGCGCGGGCCCTCTTCAAACTGATAGTCCTGAATAGAAGCGCCTTGCGGGAAATGGCGGCGCAGTTCGGCGACGCGTTCGCGCTGACGCATGAGCTCAATCTCAGCGAGGCGAAGCTCCTCGCGCTTGGCTAGATACTCGGGCGATTCGTTGGTCAAATTGGTTTGCCGAAATGTTCCGTCTACTATTGTGTGTACCATAGTCGTTGTCTCCACGTGGGCATTCTCTCTCCGGCAGCCAGGAGACGCAATCGGCGCGCTCCCCCAGCCTGACTTCGCATCCTCTTAAAACGGACGAATGAAGACGGTTGCCCGTGATCCGCCCCCGAGCGGTAGACACATGCCATGTGCTAATGGTGAGATACGATACTCTCTCTGACGAATGGGAATCGCCACATGACCGCAGCAGATTTTCGCAGGATTGCCCTGAGCCTGGAAGGCGTGGAAGAGTACTCTCTCGCGGGATTGCCGGCTTTTCGTGTGGGAGGTAGGAAATTTGCTTCGCTCGCGTCGCAAGCAGAGCGCTACGGAAATCTGATGCTTTTGGGCCTTGGGATTTTCAGGTAACCGCCGAAAAGGCAATGCAGTCGAGAACTTGGCTGGAGGATTGAAAACTGAGCGAATTGTTTCGACGATCAAAGTTTAAGGCATCGGATCAACTGGTGGTAAGTTGGATTACCGCGTTAATGAGTCAAGTTCTTGGATTCGACAGAGCGAGTTGGCGCCGTTCACGCGCTTACGATGTCGATCTCTTTAAGGCTTTGGCTTCCCTGTCGCGGGAGGTGTTGCACCGCTCAAGTTGCCATGCATCTCACCGTGCGGGCCCTGCAGGTATTGATCCAGTTTTTTCTTCTGGTCATCGCTCAGGATTTCGCGGATCTTCTTATCGGCATTCATGCGCAAAGGTCTGACCTTACTTAGGAGCTCTTCGCGCGACGTGCTTTTGTCCTGCATGAGCTTCAGCGAGGCGTCATGCAGTTCCTGC
>QIAN01000323.1:0-9729 GCA_003225005.1 Acidobacteriota bacterium
GACCTCAACGGTGCCGATCATGGTCTGGACTTTGAGCATTATTCCCACCTATTATGTCTGGCATCTGCGCACAGTAGGACGGCCGTGGTTGGTGCCTGACTGGATATTGTTGCTGGAATATGGATCCGTGGCAGTAGCTGCTGCCATTATCGCTTTGCGTGGGATCAAACGATCGGCCGCATTGCAATGCTCAGCGGACCAGGTAGAGTGAAGGCAACTTCACCCCATGAAATTCACGTATCCAGGGACCTTTGAAGATCATCCAAGACCACGTTCGTTTCATTCACTGAGGAGGACCTTCCATGATCAAGTTGCGGCGTTCCATGACGATCTGCTTCCTATTTCTTGGGGTGCTGGTCCTTACGGCACCCTCCTGGGCACAGACACGCCCACCCGAAGTCGAACAACTTGCCAAAACCTATGGGCTGGATTCCTACGGGCAAATTGAGGCAGTGCGCTATACGTTCAACCTCGATCTACCGGCTTTCAAATTGAATCTCTCCCGTACCTGGACGTGGGAGCCCAAGACTGGCCAGGTCACTTACGAAACAAAAGACAAGGATGGCAAGCCGGTCAAGGTTACCTACAACCGGTCACAGCTCAACAGCGCGCCAGCCAACGTGAAAGACGAAATTGAGCCCGCTTTCGTGAACGACAATTATTGGTTCATCTTCCCTTTCCACGCGTACTGGGACACCAGCGCCAATGTGACGGTCAAGGACAAGCAAAAATTGCCGATTGGACAGGGTACGGCAAAGCTGGTGTCGGTGAAATACCCGGCGGAGGTTGGCGGTTACACGCCGGGGGACACCTGGGATCTGTATGTCGGGAAGGATGGACGAATTGTGCAGTTCTTCTATCATCGGGGTGGACCCAAGAAACCGAGTCTCCTCCCAGCAACTTGGGCGGGCTACAAGAAAGCTGGCCCTCTCCTTATCTCAACCGACCATCGCGGGACCGCGGATGGCAAGCCGGCGCGAATCTTCTTTTCGAATGTGTCCGTCAAGCTAGTGGGCTCGGACAAGTGGCTGGACGCGCAATAGGAAACGCGCGATTCGTTCCGTCCATCGACGTCGTCTGTACTGCTTCATCGTGGAATGAAGATTATCTCAAACCGAACCCGGCGATCTGAGGGATCCAGGGTATGACGGAAGATTCGGCTCCCCCGCTCCTCGGCCATGCGCTCGATCAACCGTCCGCATTCACCGCCAAGAACTTGATCGACGACGTGCGACGAAGCCGGCAGATACCGGCCGGAATCGTTCCTCCCCTGTGCATCCTTGAGTTCGATGGAGATATCACCGACTGGCTGGTTCGAGATGGCATAGCCAAGCCCTTCCGGCCCTGGGCATGTTTTCACACCTCGATGTTCACGATGGATCTTGAAGGCGTTAGCTGCGGAATCATCGCGCGAACCATCGGCGGACCCTACGCGGTACTGATTGCCGAGCAGTTGCAAGCTGCGGGGGCCAAACTCATCATCGGGCTGACCTCCGCCGGCCGTGTGTCTCCCGATTTACCGCTCCCGTGTCTTGTGGTGGCAACCAGCGCGATTCGTGACGAGGGAACCTCTTATCACTACCTGCCTCCAGACAGTGAGGTCGCGTGCAAGTCGCGGGTGGTCCCGCTTCTCGAGCGGGAGTTGATCGGCACCGGATGGGCCGTCCGGTCTGGTAAGGTGTGGACGACGGATGCCCCTTACCGCGAAACCAAAGTGCAACTCAATGAGTGGGCCCGGAAGGGCGTACTCGCGGTCGAGATGCAAGCCGCATCGCTTTTTGCTTTTGGCATCGCCAGGCAAGCTCCGGTAGCCTCGGTTGCCATGGTCAGCAATGCCGTCGATCTTGCGGGAGCGCAGTTCGATACCGGCTCCCAGGAGGATGGCCTGCGAGTTCTCAAGGGGATCGCTCGTGCGGCCCGATCTCTTTTCGCCACTGCGTGATCCGTTCAACTAATTCAGTGCCGACTCGATCGAATTACCAAGCCGCCGTCGGGATTGTTGAGCAGGCTTCGTGTGTACCTCAGGGAGGATTTGGGGCATCATATGCGCCATACCCTTCAGTTGTGAGTCTGCAAGTAAGGTAAGACCGGCGAGGTTCAGACAAGGAATTTCAGCTATGCAAATCACGATTCGAACTCTGGGCAATAAGAAATCACGCACTCTTTTTGGAGACATCTGGCCCATTGTGGCTCTGCTCCCGGCGGTTTCACTGCTATTTACTGGTTGTCGAAACCCAAACGCTGCTGCTCCTCCATCACCCGCCGAGGTGGAAGTTGCCATGGTAGTGCAAAAAGATATCCCTATCTACGGCGAGTGGGTTGCTACGCTCGACGGCTATGTCAACGCTCAGATTCAACCCCAAGTGACTGGATACATCATCCGCCAGGCCTACAAGGAAGGTTCTTTTGTACGCAAGGGTCAGATGCTTTTCCAGATCGACCCGCGACCCTTTCAGGCCATACTCGACCAGGCCAAAGCACAACTCGCGCAAGCCCAGGCCAACCTGGGCAAGACCCAGCTCGATGTCGACCGCGACACTCCGCTAGCCAAGGAGCGCGCCATTGCTCAGAGCCAATTGGACAACGACATCCAGGCAAACCTCGCCGCGAAAGCGGCGGTCAAGGCTGCCGAGGCTCAAGTGGAACAGGCGGACCTCAACTTTGGCTTCACCAATGTTACATCCCTGGTAGATGGGATCGCGGGAATCGCTCAGGTGCAAATCGGAAATCTTGTCAGTCCAACAGCAGTGCTCACATCGGTCTCGCAGGTGAATCCCATTAAAGCGTACTTCCCGATCAGTGAGCAGGAATACATGCACTTCGCGGAGAGAATTAATTCTCATAACCAACAAGAAGTGCCGTCCGATGCTCCTCCCTTCGACCTAATCCTGGCCGACGGGTCTGTCTATCCTCACAAAGGAACGCTTTTGCTCACCGACCGCCAAATCGACGTGACTACCGGCAGCATCCGCGTGGTTTGCGCTTTTCCCAATCCTAAGAATATCCTCCGGCCCGGCCAGTTTGGCAGAGTGCGGGCGGCCGGTGATGTTCGAAGCGGCGCGCTTCTCGTGCCGCAAAGGTCGGTCACGGAACTCCAGGGAAGCTATCAAGTGGCCGTGGTAGGCAACGACAACAAGGTAAGCATCCGGCCCGTCAAAGTCGGCGAACGGGTAGATGCGCTGTGGATCCTGGAGAGTGGCGTCAAGCCAGGCGAGTTGGTGATTGTAGAGGGACTGCAAAAGGTCCGCGACGGTGCGACTGTCAAGGTTAAGCAGTCGGCCGCTCCCACGAAAGGCAACTGATTATGTCTAGATTTTTTATCAACCGCCCCATCGTTGCGATGGTAATCGCCATCCTGATGGTGATTGTAGGCGCGGTTACCATTACAAGTCTTCCCGTGGCCCTCTTTCCTGATATCGCACCGCCCGAGGTTCAAGTTGTCGCCACCTATGTCGGTGCGGATGCGCAAACCATCGAGCAATCCGTGGCAACCCCAATCGAACAGCAGATGAGCGGCGTTGACAATCTGAACTACATGTATTCGCTAAACTCAACGGCCGATGGCGTAATGCGGCTCATTGTGGACTACGACGTCAAGACCAATCCGAACACCGATCTCATCCTGACCCAAATACGAGAAACGCAGGCAGCGTCGCAGCTTCCGAGCGATGTCACCAATTTTGGCGTCACCGTGCAGAAGACCGTGACGGCTCCCCTAATGCTGGTCACCTTATACTCACCCAATGGCACCTACGATGCGCAATTCCTGGCTAACTATGCCTACATCAATCTTGCCGATCAGATCACACGCTCGTACGGCATTGGAAGTGTCCAGATCTTCGGGGCCGGCCAGTACGCCATGCGGCTGTGGGTCAAGCCTGACCAATTGGCCAAGCTGGCCATCACCGTTCCCGAGATTGTCACTGCAATCCAGTCACAGAACACCGTGAACCCTGCGGGTCAGGTGGGTAGCGAACCTGTTCCGAAAGGCCAGGAGTATACCTATTCCGTCCGAGCTCAGGGCCGCCTGAGCTCGCCGGAGGAATTCGGAGAGATTGTTGTACGCGAATCCCCTGGCGGAGCAGCCGTGCGGCTGAAGGATGTCGCCCGCGTGGAGCTTGGCGCGCAGAACTACAGCGTTGTGGGTCGCTTAAATGGGAAACCCGGGGCCATTATCGCCGTGTATCAGTTGCCCGGTTCGAATGCCGTGGAGGCTGCTAACGGGGTCAGGAAACTCTTCGCCGATGTGAAAACTCGCTTGCCGAGCGACATGGACTACGTTCTTTCGCTGGACACTACGCGGGCCGTCACGCAAGGCTTGAAGGAAATCGTTCTGACTTTAGTCATTGCGATCATCCTGGTGATCATCGTTGTGTACATCTTTCTCCAAGGATGGCGCGCCACGCTGATCCCGCTGCTTGCTGTCCCCGTCTCTTTAATCGGCACATTCATTTTTTTTCCGCTCTTCGGGTTCTCCGTCAACACCCTCTCGTTGTTTGGACTCGTCCTGGCCATCGGCTTGGTCGTGGATGACGCCATCGTCGTCGTTGAAGCCGTTGAACGCCACATCGAGGAAGGTCTCGCGCCCAAAGTCGGCATTGCTCTGGTCCTTTCGGCAGTTTTCATTCCCACAGCTTTCATACCCGGCATCACCGGTCGCCTGTATCAGCAATTCGCTGTGACGATCGCCATCTCCGTCATTCTCTCTGCGTTCAACGCTCTCACATTGAGTCCAGCCCTTGCCGCTTTATTGCTGCGGCCGAGAACTTCCACTGGCGGACTTCTCAAAGTCTTTTTCAGATGGTTTAACCAAGCTTTTGCCAATGTGACTAACGCATATGTTCGAATGTGCGGCGTCCTCATTCGGAAGAGTGCGATTGCGCTAATCCTGCTGGCAGCTTTTGGCGCCGCTGCCGGCTGGTTTGGAAGTAAAGTTCCTTCCAGCTTTCTGCCCGACGAAGACCAGGGTTATCTCTACATCAATCTGCAGCTCCCGAGCGCCGCCTCTCTTCAACGCACCAACGAAGTCGCCAGGAAAATCGAAAGCGCTTTGGCCAACACGCCGGGCGTTGAGTACACCACTAGCGTGGTTGGCTTCAGTTTGCTCAGCTTCGTGCGTACCAGCTACAACGCCTTCTTTTTCGTGACTTTGAAGCCCTGGGACGACCGCAATGCGCGAGCACAGCAGCTTCAGGCCATCAAACAGCGCATCAATCAGGAACTGTCCACGATTCCGGAAGGCATTGCTTTTTCCTTTTCGCCTCCCGCCATTCCGGGGGTTGGCACTTCCGGTGGCTTTACGTTTGTCTTGGAAGATCGCGCCGGCAAAGACGTCGGATTTCTTGCCTCGAATCTGCAAACCTTCATGGTAGCTGCGCGGAAACGTCCGGAGATTGCCGGCCTGAGCACAACGTTTCTGGCCAGCGTGCCTCAGCAGTTTGTAAATGTGGACCGCGACAAAGTCATTAAGCAGGGCGTCGCCGTTGGGGACGTGTACAAGACTCTGCAGGCGTTCATGGGCGGCCTGTTCATCAACTATTTCAACCGGTTCGGGCGGCAATGGCAGGTTTACATCGAAGCCGAAGGCGACTATCGGACCAGAGCGGAGAACGTCGGGCAGTTCTACGTAAGGAACAATAAGGGCGAGATGGTGCCGCTTGCGACTCTCACGCGATTTGAACCGCGTTCGGGCCCGGAGTTCACCATGCGCTTCAATGAGTACCGTTCGGCACAGATCAATGGTGCAGCGGCTCCCGGCTACAGTGCCGGCCAAGCGATGGCCGCTCTCGAAGAGGTTTTCTCGGAAACGATGACCCGCGAAATGGGCTTCGATTACCTGGGGATCTCCTTTCAAGAAAAGAAAGCTCAGCAAGGTGTGCCACCAGCCGCCATTTTCGGCTTCTCGCTCCTATTCGTCTTTCTTATCTTGGCGGCCTTGTACGAGAGTTGGTCGCTTCCTTTCAGCGTCCTTCTGAGCACACCGATCGCAGTTTTTGGAGCCTTTGCAATCCTGTGGCTGCGCCGAACAGTTCTGGCCGCCTTCCTGCCGAGCTACATGGTGCAAATCGAAAGTGATGTTTATTCCCAAATCGGTTTGGTCATGCTGATTGGTTTGGCCGCCAAGAACGCGATTCTCATCGTCGAGTTTGCCAAAGATGAATACGAGAATGGCAAGCCTTTAGTCGACGCGGCTCTGGAAGGAGCGCGCTTGCGTCTTCGGCCCATCTTGATGACTTCGTTTGCGTTCATCCTTGGTTCAGTCCCGCTCTGGACTGCTTCCGGCGCGGGCGCTGTTGCCAGGCAGATCATGGGTACCACCGTCATCGGAGGCATGCTCGCTGCTAGCCTCATCGGAGTGTTTTTCATTCCTGTGATTTTCTACCTCGTGGAAAAGTGGTCTGGTGCGGGCGTGGAACCCGCAGTGGCTCGCTTGCCGAAGCCCACTCCCGCTGAGGGTAACTGATATGAACAAGGCCGCTGCCCTGCTGAGTGCCGTGATCCTGGTTTCCGGCTGTGCCGTCGGACCGAATTACAAGAAGCCTGCCGTATCCGTCCCAAACACCTATCGTGGGCTAACGCCTGAGGAGGCCACGAAAACTCCGTCCGCCTCCATCGGCGATCAGAAATGGTGGGACGTCTTTCAAGACGAACGACTCCGCTCGCTCATCCGAGCAGCTCTTCAACAGAATTACGATTTGCGTATCGCCGCATCCCGCATTACGGAAGCACAGGCGCAACTTGGGATAACCCGCGCCGATCAATTCCCCAATGTCGCTGCCGAAGCCGGAATCTCCGATTCACGTTCTGCAAAATCCAAATTCCTGCCGGCTTTCGAAGGGAGCACCGGGCACGTCAATCTGTCCGCGGCATGGGAACTCGATTTTTGGGGCAAGTATCGCCGTGCAACCGAGGCCGCGCGCGCGAACCTTCTCGCCAGCGAATCAGCTCGCCAGGAGGTCGTGGTCACCTTGGTGGCCGATGTCTCCCGGGCTTATTTTCAGCTTCGAGCTTTGGACCTGCAGTTGGAAATCTCGAGGCGCACTCTCGCGTCGCGCCAGGAATCTCTCCGGCTCACCAGCCTCTTGGCTGACCGCGGTTCCACTTCCATGCTCGATGTGCGTCAGGCGGAACAATTGGTCTTCACGGCAGGCGCGGAGATTCCCGCCCTGGAGCAACAGATCGAGCAGGAGGAAAATTTCATCAGCATCTTGCTCGGAAAAAACCCCGATGTGGTTCCCCGCGGACAAAAGCTTACAGAACAGCCTCATCCTCCGGAAGTCCCAGCGGGCCTAACTTCTTCCTTGCTGGAACGCCGGCCCGATATTCGCGAAGCGGAGCAACAATTGATTGCCGCGAACGCCCGGATCGGGGTCGTGAGGGCCGCTTATTTCCCTCAAATTTCACTTAGCGGGAGCGGAGGCTTCCAGACGGCGGCGCTTACCAGCCTGTTCAGCGGTCCCTCCGGTACTTGGAACTTTGGCGCAGCGATCACCCAACCTATCTTCACCGCGGGAAGAATCCGTTCTAATGTTCGCCTGGCGGAAGCGCAGCAGCAAACGGCCCTGCTTTTCTACCAACAAACAATTCAAAGCGCCTTCCGCAGCGTATCCGACGCCCTGATCGCATATCGCAAGACACGAGAATTCCGGTCTCAAGAAGAACTCCTGTTCCAATCCGCACAGGACTCCGCGCGCCTCTCTCACCTGCGCTATAGCGGGGGCGTCACTGGCTATCTCGAAGTTTTGACCAACGAAACCAATGCCTTCTCTGCCGAGCTTGGGGTTGTACAAGCCCAACTCAATGAGTTGCTGGCTTTAGTTCAGTTGTACGAAGCACTGGGAGGCGGCTGGCAAGAATGACGCAACATACGAAAAGTCCGTGCAAGCCCCAATGTCCGTGAACTGCTACAACTTCCCATACCCCTGTCTGGATAGTTTCCGAGCCGACCATGCGGGAGTTGATCGGTTCGGTCAACACTAGCGCGTTTGAACTCAGCCGATGGCGGCGGACGCTTCGCGTGCTATGTTTCTCACGTCGAACAGATTAACAAACGACCTACCTCGAAGCTTTTCACGTTACAAACTTTTACCCGCCTTCAACATCGTCGACACGAGGATGTAATCCGCATCGCTTATCTACTTTGTGGCCCACCCATCCCATATCAAGGAGCGCAAATGTCACAAAGCCACAAGAAACGAGAGCAGCTGCGACTGAGCACATCGATATGCGCAACCGTACTCGCATTTTCGATGCTCTCGTACGTTCCGGCTGGCTATGCCAATGATGATGCCGACAGGGCAGGCGATCGCGTCAAGACCGCCAGCCCGATTAAGCATGTCATCATCAAAGAGTTCTCAATCTTCTCTCCGAAGGCATCGTCAACGCGGATGGCTCGCCGGGCCTCAACTTTGCCAAGGCCCATCAATTCCAGATTGTCGCAGCCCCGAACGGCGGCAAATTCTTCAGCAGCGCCGCGATGGCCAATAAACACCTCTACCCTACGTTGCCGCCGCCCGATCTCGCCGGCGTTGGCAAGGTTTCCCCGCCATCGGCATCCTGAGCCTTCCTGGCGGTGATCCGGGCTTGGCGCCACAGGATCAATTCCACTTCGGAACCGGCGGCTCAGGCCTGAACGTCACCGTCGGTCCGGATACGCGCATCAGCAACGTGAACAACCTTGCGCCGGGACCGTTCCAGTTGACTGGCCCGACCATGCCCTTCGACGCCTACACCGGCGATACTATCCATCAGTATTTCCAAATGGTCCAGCAGGTCGATTGCGCTATCGACGCCGAACACGTATCGAAAGACAACCCGACCGGATGTCTCCATGATCTTCAGTCCGCCGTCACCACAACTTTCAGCACGCCGCCAGGAAGTACGCCGCATGACACCGGGCAAACCATGGCCTTCTTCAACGTCCAGAATGGCGACGCACCTCTTTTCAAGTCTCTCGCCGATGCGTACACCATGAGCGACAACTATCACCAGCCCGTCCACGGCGGCACGGGCCCAGACAGCCAGCCGCTTGGCTTTGCCGATCAGATTTTTTTCAGCGACGGCGCCGGCCGTCCGGCAACGCCTCCAGCCAACCGCATTTACAATCCCGATCCCGCGCCCGGCACGCTCAACCTCTATACGCACCGCGCCCAATGGTTCAATTGTAACGACCAGACCCAACCCGGCATCGCCGCGATCACAGATTATCTGAACGCGCTGCCGTACAAGGTGTCGACAAACTGTGGCACCGGCCAATATTGGCAAGCCGTCAACGTCAATCCTGCCTTCACCCCGAAAGGAACGCTGCAGTCCGGTCTGGTCGTTCCGCAGACCATGCAGAAGAGCATCGGCGATGTCCTCACCGCCAACAATATTTCCTGGAAATATTATGGCGGCGGCTTCAGCGACAGTGGCACAGGCGCGCCATTGGACGGCCTCTATTGCAATATCTGCAACCCGTTTGAGTATCAGGCTAACTACCCCAGCCTGGTCCCCGATCACATGCGCGACGTAACCGACTTCTTCACCGATCTCGTTAATGGCACGCTACCGGCAGTCTCCTACGTCAAGCCAGACGGCGCCCTTGACGGCCACCCGGCTTCCTCGAAGTGGGGCCTCTTCGAAGCTTTCGACAGAAACATCATCGAGCTCGCGCAAAGCAACCCAACGCAATGGGCCGAAACCGCCATCTTCGTCACCGTGGACGAGGGCGGCGGCTACTACGACTCC
>QIAN01000323.1:9760-10831 GCA_003225005.1 Acidobacteriota bacterium
CTTCTCGAGGGGCGGGCATATCAGCCACGTCTACGCCGAGCATTCCTCCTTCGTTAAGTTCGTTGAACGGAACTGGATGCTCAATACCACTCTTAGCGACCACAGCCGCGACAATCTGCCCAATCCCCAGTTTGACGATGACAATCCTTACGTGCCGTCCAACATGCCTGCCATTGGCGACCTCTTCGACCTGTTCAATTTCGACAACGGACAGGGCCATCAATAAGACTGTAGTGTGGCGACGGTACGCGCATACAGGTGGGCAGCACATGCGTGCTGCCCACCTGATGGCCCTCCTACGGCTACGAATCGGCTGCTTCGAATTGGCGGGATCTGCTTCTTAATGCTGGTTCACGTCCCGTAGGCATCTGTATTAGGATGAATCTCGCATCAGCGCACTGATTTTTATGGACGGTTTTGGCAGGGACAGCTCCTACCGCATGCACCGCAAGCGAACAGCGCGCTATATGCAAACCTTGCAAAGGCCTTATTTGCAAGGCTTTACGGTAAGTTGTCGATTCCACGGCTGGGGACGTAGTTCAGTTGGTTAGAACGCTGCCCCGTCGCTGCGCGTCCATTCCTCAAAGTACACACAGTCCAAACAACCGCGCAGCGAGGGTGGGACAAGCTAAAGAACGGCGAATTGCTAAAGGCCGCAGAGGTCGTTGGATTCAATGTGCTGGTCACCCCCGACAAAAATATCCGCTACCAGCAGAGTTTGACGGTTCGCAAATCGCGCTCGTCGTGCTGGGCAATCCACAATGGCCAATACTGAGCCTGCATATAGAGCGTGTCGACGCCGCCGTGAACGCGGCGAGGCCGGGCAGTTACACGGAAGTCGAAATACCCGAACCCTGACACCGGTCCAACTCGTTAGAATCCCACACTGTCACGGCCGATAGCTTCTACCCTGCCCTTTTTGGCGGCTTCCTTTGTCGCCTAGCTGTGCATTCCCACATCTTGCGGCGCATTCGAGCTGACCTCACTGTAGTTTTCACGGGTACAACGGTTTAGCAAACGGGTGATTGCGCTCTGGCTCGCCTCTAAGTTGTTGACAACTAAAGGCGCCGT
>QIAN01000324.1 GCA_003225005.1 Acidobacteriota bacterium
CGCTCGGCTTCGAGCGCGGCTTGAACCGCCTGTGGAACCAGGGCGGACTGATGTACGCGCCGCCGCTACGCTAGATCATTTCCTCATTGCAGGTGCCGCGGTCGAATTGGCAGGCGGATCAAGAAGTTGACCAAGCGCGTTCTGAATAACATGGCAACCGAATGACTATCGAGTGACACAACCTCTTGATTCAAAGTGTCTTGATTACCTGCGCGCTTGGGTCGTTAGCTATGATAGACAGAACTTCTTCTGACTATTGAGAGTTATGCCGCAGAAACGGGCGAGCCTTGACATGCCATATATGGTATAGGCACAATGTAGCATGTGGCGCATCGAGGAGCACCGCCGCATCGATAAGGAACTCACGTCGGCGCCCCGGGAGATCCTCAAGCGGTATGAAAAGTGGAAGGACATCGCCATGCTATCCGGACCACTGGGGCTTCGTCTGATCAGAGGCTTCAACGACGAAGCCCTATCCGGAAAGTGGGACGGCCATCGGTCCTCCCGCCTCGGGCTGCAATGGCGGGTGATCTACCGCACGGTGCCGGATCAGCAGCTATTTCAGGTGGTTTCGATCACCCCGCACGACTATCGGAGGCCGTAATGAACCGGTTCCGACTCGCGAAGAAACGCATCACTGTCTCGGTGGGGGAGTCCGTGCGCATCATTCGCGAGTTGCAAGGCTTGAGCCAGAACCAACTCGCGCAACGCACGGGTATTCCGCAAGCAACTCTTTCTGCCATCGAAAACGACCGCGTGCGCCTAGGCGTTGAGCGCGCAAAGGTGCTCGCGAAAGCCCTCAAGTGCCACCCCGCCGTGTTGGTGTTCCCTGGATGGCAAGATCATCTACAAACTGCGGCATAACCTACTGCTGCAGCCGACGCGCTGAAGCGCGCGGCTGAGCGCGACGTTAGGGCCTTTCGATGCTGACCCGCCGCGCACTAATAACGCTGTCGTTGATCGCCGCCCTCGTTGGTTGTGCGTCTATTGGCACGCGCGAAACATCGCTAGCCGGGCGTTGGTACGGAGAGGATTTCCAGCCGTACATAGGCGGCTCTGCCAAATGGCTAATGGATCGAAAGCCAGATGGGACATATTCCGTCGTCTTTCGCAGATACAAAGACAATCAAGCAATCGGTGAGCAAAGGGAACGGGGACGGTGGGCATTTTCCAACGGCATGTACACCACGCTCACTCAATTCATAGGTGACGAACCCACCGATCCAAAGGACAAGCATTTTCACGACATTTATTTCGTCGAGAGCTTCGACGGAGACGAAATGACGTACAAGCACGTAGAAACCGGGCTAATGTTCAAATCAAAGCGCGTCTCCGATGGCTTTCAATTGCCCTAACTATAAAGAAGCTGCAACAGAGCACCGCCCATTGGGGAGACGGCCTCATGTCCGAACAAAAAACTCATCCACCCTTGGCCTTGGGGAAAAAGCAGTACGGCATCATTGCTCAGGCCATTGAGCGCTGGCGAGAAGGCGGCACGATTGACGACCAACTTGCCGAGAGGCTGAGCAACTCTATTGCTGCGGCGTCCTTCGACTGGCAGAGAACGGCCCGCTACGCATTCATTGTTTCCATTTTTTGTCTTGTGATCGCCGTCGGAGCTGTCCTGGCCGACGAAGTCTTGCTGGCGCTGCTTAAGCGCATTTTTAATTCCCCGGCCATTGTCAAATGCGGTTTCTTTTCGTTGGTGGCAACGGGAGTCTTTCGGTATGGGCTCTATTTGCGTAAGCGCTACCCCCATCGAGCGTATGGAAATGAGTCCGTGTTTTTCCTCGGTGTACTGGCGCTAGCAGTGGCAGTGTTTTTTCTTGGCGTGGCAATCGATACCGGCTCTGGGCACTACTCACTGCTGTTTCTGATTGCCTCGGCCCTCTATGCGTTACTGGGACTCTGGTTTCCTTCCAAACTGGTTTGGGTTTTTGGTTTGCTGTCGTTGGGCGCCTGGATGGGAACTGAGACAGGTTATGTATCGGGCTACGGGATGTACTTCTTGGGGATGAACTATCCGCTTCGATTTGTCTTG
>QIAN01000325.1 GCA_003225005.1 Acidobacteriota bacterium
AACTCGCGTTGAACGCAGGAGGACTGATAGCCGTGCCGGCAGATGACGCAAGTGTTGTCAGACGTTGCGAACGAGCCGACCACAAATTGGCCCCGCTTGATGTTTCTGACCTCCTTACCGACCTCTTCGACTATGCCGCAATACTCGTGCCCCATTGGGGTCGGCTGAGCAATCGGCTGGATACCGCGATAGGGCCACAGATCTGATCCGCAGATGCACGTGGCCGAGAGGCTGACGATGGCATCGGTCGGCTTGGTGATTTTGGGCTCCGGCCGATCCTCGAAACGAACGTCACGCGGGCCGTAAAGAACAGTTCCTCGCATGTTTATCTCCTTTTTTGCTATGACAACGTTTGTTCCACGGAATCTGCCGAAGTCTTTACTTGAACGTCTCTCTGGCGATCGCGACGGCGTTTATCGCGTTAGGCCAGCCTGCGTAAAATGCCAGATGCGTAATTACCTCCACGATTTCATCTCTGGTTACGCCATTCTCGCGCGCCAGCCGAATATGAGATCGCAACTGTTCCGGCCGATTTAGAGCAATGAGCGCGGCGACCGTGATGAGACTGCGATCGCGCTTCGATAGTCCTGGACGTTCCCAGACATCGCCAAATAGCACGTTGTCTGTCAACTCAGCCAGTTTCGGATCTACGTCACCGATCAGTTTCTGCGCTGCAGAGGGCTTTTTAGTCATGCCTGTAACTCCTGATGTGGACTGAGAATTCCCGTATTGTTCGTCGCTCACCTTTTCCATCGACTCGACTGTTTTTCCATTAAGACTTTCCTGAATCGCGATATGAGCCATACATGTGCTTGCCGTAGCTCCATGCCAATGTTTAACGTTCGGCGGAATCCAAGCCACATCACCTTCGCGAATTTCCTCAACTTGACCGCCCCATTGCTGAATCCAACCCGTACCAGCGGTGACGATCAAAGTTTGACCGAGAGGATGGCTGTGCCATGCTGTGCGAGCCCCAGGTTCGAAGGTGACGCGGCCGCCAGAGGTGTGCGAAGGCAGGCTGTCCCTGAAGAGAGGATCTATGCGCGCGGAACCGGTAAAGTGTTCCGCTGGTCCCTTAGCAGATGGCAGCGAGCCACATGGCATGATTTGGACCCTCTGCGCGCTTTGCAGGGACTCAGCCTCGGGAGCGACAGGGGCTGGCGAGCCTCCCGCCTGAGCGAAGCTGACCTGCGAAGCGAATAATAAAGAAAACGCCGTTACCGTTGCGGCGAGCAGTTTCAGTTTCATCTCGTCCTCCCGATTCAACGACTCGTGGCTCGAACATATGCAATTTTCTGAAATGCCTTCAGTTCCAAGCAGGGTTTGTTCAGCGGCCCACTAGTTTCTGCAGCTCTTCGGGATACCGAGCACCTTGAACCGGGATTTTTGCGGCGGCAACTTCCAGTCGTCGAAGATCGTCGCGCGAGAGTTCTACACTAACTGCTTCGAGGTTCTCTTCCAGCCGATGTAGCTTCGTCGTGCCCGGAATCGGAACGATCCACGGCTTCTTCGCGATTAGCCAGGCAAGCGCAATCTGAGCTGGCGTTGCCTTCTTCTGCTTGGCGAATTCGACGATCAGATCAACCACGGCTTGATTCGCGTCGCGATTCTCAGCCGAGAAGCGAGGCACGATATTGCGGAAATCGCTCTTGTCAAACTGGGTATCCTTGTTGATGGCTGCGGTGAGAAAGCCCTTGCCCAGTGGGCTGAACGGCACGAAGCCGATGCCGAGCTCTTCAAGAGTGGGTATGATCTCTTGCTCTGGCTCGCGCCACCAAAGCGAGTATTCGCTCTGCAGCGCCGTCACAGGCTGCACCTTGTGGGCCCGACGAATCGTCAGTGCGCCAGCCTCCGACAGTCCAAAGTGCTTCACCTTGCCTTGTTGGATTAGGTCCTTGACAGCTCCCGCGACGTCTTCAATAGGAACCTTGTCATCGACGCGATGCTGATAGAACAAATCAATAACGTCGGTCCTCAGGCGCTTGAGCGACGCCTCGGCAACCTGCGTAATATGCTCTGGACGGCTGTCCAGCCCAGCTTGCTTGCCGTTTTCGATGTGGAATCCGAACTTCGTCGCGATCGCTACATCCTTGCGAAACGGCGCGAGCGCTTCACCCACGAGTTCTTCGTTGGTGAACGGTCCATAGACTTCAGCTGTGTCGAAGAATGTCACGCCGCGCTCCACCGCCGCGCGAATAAGTGAGATCCCTTGCAGCTTGTCCACCGCTGGACCATAGCCGAAGCTTAGGCCCATGCAGCCGAGGCCAATGGCTGAGACTTCAAGATTGCTTTTTCCAAGTTTTCGTCTCTTCATTTGTTCTGATCTCCGCATTGCCT
>QIAN01000045.1 GCA_003225005.1 Acidobacteriota bacterium
GCACGGGCGGGGGAAAAAACCTGATGTTTAACGGCCACATGGACACCTCGAACACAGGCCGAGAGGAATTTCTCACTGGCATCGGTTACAAACCGCACGCGGTCGTCAAGGATTGCGCGATATACGGCCTGGGAATCTACAACATGAAAGGGGCACTGGTCTGCTACACGCAGGCCCTGAAAGCGTTGCAGCGCGCGGGCGCGAAGCTAAAGGGCGACGTGATCATCGCGGCGGTCGCCGGAGAAATTGAGAAAACGCAGTGGGGCGAGTACCAAGGCAGGGAATATCGCGGCTACGGCTACGGCACGCACTACCTCGTCAATCACGGCGCGTTGCCGGATATGTGCATTCTTGGCGAGCCAACGGACATGCACGTCGTGCTGGAGCACTTCGGTTCGATGTGGGTGCGCATTTCCTGCACCGGCATTTATGTACACACGGCATTCTGCGAGGGCCGCGAAGAGATGAACTCCATCCGCCGCATGCATAAGCTGATGGAGACGATCATGCAGTGGACCGCCGCGTGGGAGAAAAAAGCTGCTCACGGGGGGAAAAAAGCCGTTGTTAATCTGGGCGGGATTCGCGGCGGCCACGCCTGGCGAGCGAGCCGCACACCGGAAAAGACCGATCTGTTTCTCGACGTGCGTGTACCGCCGACGATTCCCATGAGCGAGGCGCGGCGAGACATTCAAGCGGTTTTCCTCGATCTCGAAAGAAAGCATCCGGATTGGGGTCTGGAATTCGAAACTTACGTTTCCGTCCCTGGCGCGCGCATCAGTCAAGAACACCCCATGATTCGCGCTATTGACGCAAGTCACGAGCGAGTGATGGGCCAACGTCCCGAGCGCGAAGTCGTCACATGGTGTTCCGACGCCAGCGTTCTCAGCCGCTATGGAATTGAAACGGTGAACTATGGACCATCCAGCGGGCCGCGCGATGCGGAAGGCGAGAAGGTGCACATTAAGACGCTGGTGAATATCACCAAGATCTATGCATTGATCGCCGCGGAGCTTTGCGGCGCGCAGTGACCTGCTGCCAGGAGAGAAGACGTTGCCAAGTGAAACTGAAATCGGGCGGCGATTCAAAAATATCCGTGACGCCATGTTGCGTGAAAGCCTTGACGCCCTCATCGTCTGCGGCAACCAGTACGCTGGCTTCGAAGGCGCTGTTTTCTATGTTTCCGGATTTGAAATCGTTCATCGGTACGTCTATGTCCTGATTCCCCTGGAAGGCGAGCCCACGCTGGTGTTTCCGCAAGAGGCGCGCTGGATCGGCGACAAAGCCAAACCATGGGTCAAAAACCAAGTGTGGCCGGATGTTCCCGGTCACTGGCTCGCCGAGCGGGGTGCCGAAAAGAGGTGGAAGCGCGTCGGAGTCTACGGCATGAATTTCGTGATGGCGGTTCGCGATTACCGTGAACTGACCAACGCTTCCTTCGAAATGGTTCCGTTCGACACGGCATTCGACATGGTGCGCGCGGTAAAGAGCGAAGAGGAAATGGTGGAAGTGCGCGATGCCATGGATATCATCCTCGACGGCTTCTGGGCGCTGGTTGCGGCCTACGAGCCGGGCAAGACGGAAGCGGAAATCATGGCGCCTGCTGTGGAGCGGTTTTTCGCGCGAGGTGCAGGTCCACGGATGATGAACATTCTCCTGTCCGGCACCCACGGTGAAGCTGAAGCCGCTTTCAAGGTTCCAGGAAATCGCATCGTCGCAGCCAATGATTTGCTTCTATATTCGCTCGAAGTCACCGGAGCGGGCTGCTACTGGGTGGAGTTTTCGCGGCCACTCATTCGCGGGAAGATCAGTCCCCGTACACAGGCCATGGCAGACGCTTACCCGGAAGCATTGGAAGCCGCACGGAAGCTAATGCGCGCAGGCGAACTCGCCAGCCATGTTCATCGGCTGGTTGCCCAGAGATTCAACAAACACGGTTTTGCGCTCGGACACTTATCCGGTCACAGCATCGGCACCACCATGCTTGAATACCCCGCCATTGGCGAGAATAGCGATGTCGTACTTCAGGAAAACATGATTTTTTCTTTGCATCCGCAAGTCGTGGACCAGAATGGAAGGGTGTGTCTCTACACACAAGACACCTATCGAATCGGAAAGTTAGAAGGCGAATGCCTTGCCAATGTGCCTTGGAAATTCTTTACGGGCGAGGAGGCCCGGCATCGCACCGCGTCGTAAGTGGTGTTGCTGGCACATTCGAACTACACGCCCTCCTAATCGACCAAGGGTGTCCAGATCAGGAGTTGATGTCGAATGAGGATTTGCGTCATCGGGTGTGGTGCAGTTGGCAGCCTTTTCGCCGCGCATCTGGCGAAAGCGGGCGAGGCAGAGGTATGGGTCTATGACGTCTGGAAAGAACACGTCGTGGCCATTCAAAAGAACGGCCTGCGGATTTCCGGGGCGGCTGACTTGACGGCACGCTTCAACGCGACCAGCGACCCAACGCAGTTACCGCATTGTGAGTACGGCATTGTTGCCACGAAAGCCATTCATACAAAGACGGCGATCGCCCAAGCGGCGCACGCTTTCGATGAAACGAGCGCTGTGTGCTCGGTGCAAAACGGCGTTGGCAATGAGGAACTCATCGCTGAGCGTGTCAAATACGTTATTCGTGGCACGACCTTTCCCGCGGGCCACTCGATTGCTCCCGGCCATATCGGGTATGACATACAAGGCGACACGTGGATCGGACCATTCGAACCCACAGGCACGCCGATGGCGCGCGTCGAAGTACTCGCCGGTCTTCTTACCCGCGGGGGAATGAATACTATTCCGCTGAAGGATGCGCGTGGGGCGCAATGGACCAAACTCATTTTCAATGCGTCCACGAATCCGGTTGGCGCCTTGACGCTGTTGCATCACGGTGCTGCCACGAGATTCCCTCCGACCGGTCAGCTTTTTAATGACTTGATTGCAGAAGGCGAAGCCGTCGCTCGTAAGCTCGGCATCGAATTGCACGGTGATCCGCGACAGCTTGTCCAGAAGGGCGCGAACGCGCCCGGGAAGCACCATGCCAGCATGCTTCAAGACGTTCTCGCCAAGCGGCAGACGGAAGTGGATTTCATGAACGGGGCGATCTCCCACTGGGGAGACAAGATCGGAGTGCCCACTCCTCTCAACAAGACGCTATGGGCACTGATCAAGGGTCTCGAGCATTCTTGGCCGGACCCGGACTAGAGGAGCACATCCGCGCGGATGAGCGCCCCATTTAACATTGGCGTGTTGCAGTTGAGCATGGAACCAGTGCACGAGACCGCCGCGATGGCCATAGCTTGCGAAGCCGCCGGCTTCGATGCGTTCTGGATTGCAGAAGCCTATCCCTGGTGGCGCAAGCACGGCTTCGAAGCGCGCTCCTCGACGGCGATCCTCGCGGTCATTGCCTCGCAAACTCGGCGCATGCAACTTGGCTGGGGCATTATTTCGCCTTACACGCGGCATCCTGTTCAGGTGGCCATGGAAGCGCGCGTCATGCAAGACTTGGCAGGCGACCGCTTTCTCCTCGGCCTTGGCGCTTCGAAAATTTTCATGAAGGAAATCGGCCAAGGTGAGGGCGAGAAAGTTGGCCCGGCGACGGTGATGCGCGAAACCATCCAGATCATCAAGGGTGTGCTGCAGGGCGAGGCGTTTGAATATCAGGGCAGAGTTTTTGCCGCCGCCGTGCCTGCTTTGAAGGTGGATGCACACACGCCTCGCGGGATTCCGCGTATTTATGTTGCAGGGACAGGGCCCGTGCTTCAGAAGCTCGCTGGATCCATAAGCGATGGTTTACTTACCGCCAGCATCACCACGCCGGCCTTTGTACGTTGCTCGCGGAAAAATATGGAAGAGGGAGCGCGCCAGGCAGGCAGAGATACCTCGCAGTTGGCGCTTGGTTCCGTGATTGTCGGCAGCATCGGTCGCGATGCGGTCAAGGGGAAAGAAGGTGCGCGCGAACAAGCAGCCATGTATCTCGCCAACAAAGTGCAGAACATCAAGGGCTCGGCGGATGTGCTACTCGAATGCGCCGGGCTGACGTTTGAGGAACTTCAACCGGTTGCCGATGCCATGGAGAAGGGCGGACGAAAAGCCGCAGCCAAGGCTGTCACGGACGAGATTCTGCGAAAAGTTTGCGCGATAGCCGGCAGTCCTGACGAATGCATTCGGCAGATCGAAGAATATCGTGCGGCGGGCTGCACGCACATCATGCTGGAAATTTGGGGCGACGATCGTCTCAACCAGGCAAAACTCTTCGGAGAAGC
>QIAN01000328.1 GCA_003225005.1 Acidobacteriota bacterium
CGCTCCTGTAGGGCATCGTTGTACAAATCGCGACACACCTCCAACGTGGCAAGCAGGGATTCCCGCTGCTTGCGGTTGGGATATAGGCGGTACTTAAACGTCTTTCTGATTTTCAACATATTGCTTTATGACCGCCAGTGGTGCCCCGCCAACCGGGGATACGAAATAGCTATTCGTCCAAAGTGTGGGTAGCCGTGATTTCAATGTGCGAAACTCTTGCCGCAATGTGTGCGATGAAACTCCCTTGAGATTCTTGACCAATCTGTGGATGCCGAACTGCGGGTCCACTTCGACGAGCACAGGCACGTGGTCGGGCATGATTTCCAAGGCGATGATTTCAGCAGCCCGATATTTTTCAGCGGTCTGTCTCATCACCTGTTCACAGCGTTTTGCAATCGGACCAACAAGCACACTGCGCCGATACTTGGGCGTACACACGCAAGGATATTTGCTGGAATACACCACATTCTTGTTCGATTTGTACCCTTCTCGTGCCATGCTTGAACCGGAATCTATCTAATACAAGCGAAATCGGTTTTGCTTCGCAAAATACGCCTTATATCCCCAGCCATAAAGGGCGAGGGCTTTACGGCGCCTTTTCGGTAAACAGATATTTCTGCCCTCGAGCGATGACTTCTCGTGAACTGAGAACCGAAAACTGAGAACCGGAAACTGTATCTACCGCTGCCGAAACCCCCGCAGGACTTCCCGCAGTCCTTCCATAAGAGAAGGCAGGATTTCCTTAAAAGATGAATGTGCGAATGGTGCCGGCATCATGGTGAGCCCAAGCATCAGCAAGGCAAAAATAGCCAGCCCGGTACGCAGCCCCGAGACCCGCGGCCATTCCGCCACCTGGGGATGCCGCAAGCTGCTTAACTGCAGCAGGATTGCCCAAACCAGCCATCCCGTCCACAAGTAATACGCCATGGGCAGCAAGATCAGAATCGTCAGCCGCGACACGAACTTGTGTATTCGCGGTGCCAGTGAAAAGACGATGTGTCCGCCATCAAGCTGCCCACCCGGCAGCAAGTTGAGCGTGGTGGCAAACATTCCCACCCAGGCGGCTATGGCGGTGGGGTGCAGCAATAATTGATTCAACGGCAGCAGGGCTGCTCCGTGCAGCACGCCGATTGAGCTGAGCAAGCGCTGGGTCAAAGCAAAAATGCGCGGATAGGCCAGTTCATAGCCGGTCGCGGCGGCATTCAGCGGCAGAGCCCTCGATAGTCCCAACGAAAACGCGAGAACAAATGCAGCCACTACGAACCCGGCGATGGGGCCAGCTACGGCGATATCAAACAGCGCCGTCCGCGAGCGAATGGGAGAACGAATCAGGATGACCGCGCCCATCGTACCGATAGGGGATATCGGCATCGGAATAAAAAAAGGCAGCGTCGAATGGATCCAGTAACGGCGGCAGCACAGATAGTGCCCCATCTCGTGGGCCAGAAAAAAAAGCATAACCGTGGCAGCAAACGGAATACCCCCTAGAAGCCGCGCTGGATGAGAGAACATCCACGATGCGGGAAAGTATGGGATCAACTCATCCCCGATTGGCTCATCGCTGAAAGACAGCGCCGGTTGCCCGTGCACGAAGTTGTACTGCATTCGTGCGCCCATGACCAGAGTGGTGAAGCAAGTCGCCACCAGCAGCAGGGCATGGAACCAGTATCGTGGCCGAGGCAGCCGGGCGGCATACACCGGTACCGGACGGTAATACTGCGTTGTCGAAGAAAGAATTGGAGGAGTCGGATCCGACATGCGATATAGGTCTGCGGTTTATCCGATCCTACTACGGTCGGAACAGGCTCGGCTGCGTTCCACTCGGAATATCGAAGGAGCAGGCTGCTGCAGGCTCAGATCCGTGCGATGCGCGGCGGCGATCTCGAAGAAAACCCCTAAATCCCAGGAGGCGATAGCCACAGGGACAAGGCGGGAAATCAATCAATCAATCGACTGTAATTCTTTACCAGGTTTGAACCTGACCGCTTTGCCTGGGGGGATCGAGACCTCTGCTCCGGTTCGCGGATTGCGGCCGATGCCGGTCTTTCGCGGTCGCACGTTGAACACGCCAAATCCTCGCAGCTCAATACGATTGCCGCGAGCCAGGGCCTTCTTCATGCTCTCGAAGACTGTCTCGACAGCCATCTCGGCTTTGGTCTTAGTAATACCGGTTTTTGCCACCACTTCATTAATGATATCGAGCTTAATCACGAGCGGCTCCCGGATGCGGCGTCAGAATGGTGCCTCAAGTGCTTGATGCTAAGGGAGATATTCGAGATTGTCAACGGGAGCATCCGTCCCGTAAACTGGCAGCACCCTCCGTTTCAGCAAATTGCTCCAGCCCAGCCGAAACATCATCGAGTAATTGTGTCATCGGGTAATTTTGCAATTTTCGCGACCGCGCCGGATTTCGGGGCTATTGCGATTGTGTTTCAATTGCGCAATTACAAAATTACCCAATTGTCAATTCTCAATTCCGAGGAGCTCATGTTAAAGAGTGACCGCTGGATCCGTAAGAACGCGCAGCAACACGACATGATTAACCCCTTTTCCGAAAAGCAGGTACGCGAGGGCGTCATTTCTTATGGATTGTCGTCCTATGGCTATGACTTGCGCGTGGCGGATGAGTTCAAAATCTTCACCAACGTAAATTGCACCGTGGTCGATCCGAAGAATTTCGACGAACGCTCGTTTGTTACCATGCGCTCGGACGTCTGCATCGTCCCACCCAACTCATTCGCATTGGCCCGCTCGGTGGAATACTTCAAGATTCCCCGCGACGTTCTGACCATTTGCGTGGGCAAGAGCACCTATGCCCGCTGCGGCATCATCGTGAACGTCACCCCGTTTGAGCCGGAGTGGGAGGGCTTTGTCACGCTCGAAATCTCCAACACGACACCGCTTCCGGCGCGCATCTACGCCAACGAAGGACTCTGCCAGATTCTGTTCTTCCAGTCCGACGAGGTGTGCGAAACCAGCTACGCCGACCGCAAGGGCAAATACCAGTCGCAGAAGGGGATTGTGCTGCCCAAGTTGTAGGGAGAGGGAAATTGGTTCGAATCAGCTGTCGAGGAAAACGTCGAAGGCTTAGCTATTGCGATCCGCTTCGAACCCTCACGGTACCACGACTAACGGCCTTCGCCTTCTTTGTACATGTACTTGATCGCCGGCTTGTAGATCATCAGATTCGCCTTGCCGCCGTCTCGTACAACCTTGAGGCAGTTCTTGTCGTACCACTCGATGACGCCGTGAATTTGCTCGCCGTCGCGGAGCACGATGACCAATGGCGTTTGCGACTGCATCTGTTTCTGATAATAGAAATTCTCCGCGTTGGTCTGCTCCGGGGGCGCGAGTTTCTTGCCGCCGAAGCCTTGCCGCTCTCCGCCCGCGCGCTCGGGACGCTCGTGTGAGGCGCGCTCCTGTCCTGGGCGGTCTTCGAAGGGTCGATCATGCATCGGACGGTCGTGCATCGGACGGTCGTGCATCGGACGGTCGTGCGAAGGACGATCGTGGCGCTCCGGCCGTTCCCGCGCCTGCAGTTGAGTCGAAGCGTGGTTGCCGTGATTATGGTCTGTTCGTGGTAGTGTCGGCCGGATCAGCTTGCGGTTCGAGAAGCTCTCCTTCTCGACCGGCTCACCGGCGGGAGCGGAATCCGTGGTGTCATTCATAGTGGCGCCACCTTAGCACCCGCATTCGCGCAAAGAGTAAAATCCGCTTGCCGTGATTGTGCATCCCAAGGCGTGAGATTTTCACTAACCGTACCACAGCGAGGCGTGCAAGACAATCGTCAAGCAGTGGTGGGTCACGACCGATCCGGTTCCTCAGTACTCTCAGCCCCGCTGCTGGAACCCCGTTAATTCAATTGCACTTGGTGACACCCCCGGCTCGACGTGGCACTCAAGGCCGAAGTGCCGGTCTTTCGCCTAGGCATCGCGCTGTAGTACGCTGCCCATGGCGACGTCGCCGGACGGCGAGTTGCCGCGAGTTAGACGCGACCGGCCGCAGGTGTTCATTTCACCCATGCCTGAACTCGAATCCCCCCAGCGCCAGATGCCCGATTCGCTCATGCTCACCGGCTTCTGGTACCGCGCTCTGCCAACCGACCGCGTTCATCGCAACCAGCTTCAGAAAGCAATGCTGCTGGAAATCCCTCTCGTACTGGGTCGCGACCGTCAGGGACAGCCCTTCGCCCTGCGTGACGCCTGCCCGCACCGCGGCATGCCCTTGCATTGCGGGCGATTCGATGGAGAGCAGGTGGAGTGCGGATACCACGGCTGGAGGTTCGACGCCCACACCGGTCAGTGCCAACTCATTCCCTCCCTGACCGCGGAGCAGACTTTGAAAGTCGATCGCATTTATGCCGGAAGCTACGCCTGCGAAGAGCATGATCAGTTCATCTGGGTCCACGTCCCAGAACCGCCGGCCGCAGGTGCCGGCTTTACGAAGCAGGGCGAGCCCCCAACGGCTGCGCCCCAAATCCAGAAGTTCACCGAAACATACCAGCTCGCCTACCTCACCGCCGACATGCCGGTAAGTGTCGACCACGGCATTATTGGCCTGATGGACCCGGCCCACGGACCCTTTGTCCATCAGGCCTGGTGGTGGCGCAAGCGCGCGAGCATCCACGAGAAGCGGAAAAATTTCGAGCCCATCCCCAACGGCTTCCGCATGAGCGCGCACACTCCCAGTTCGAACTCTGCGCCTTACAAATTGCTGCGCTTGTACGCCGATGCTGACTCCATCACCACCACCATCGACTTTACCTTGCCCAACCTGCGCACGGAAACGGTCAGAGCGGGGAAATACTGGTTCTCGAGCCTGACCACCGTGACTCCGATTACGCGCAACCACTGCCGCATCGATGTAGTCGCCGCCTGGAACCTCTTTCGCTGGATGCCCTTCGGTCCGGAGCTGCTGAAATTCGTGTTCGCGAAATTCGTCGAGCAGGACCGGCGCACGATGGAACTGCAATCCCAAGGCCTGAAACACAATCCTCATCTCATGCTGATCGACGACGCCGACCGGCCTGCCAAATGGTATTTCGAATTAAAAGCCGCGTACCTAGAAGCAAAACGTACCGGCAGTGCGATGAAGCACCCGATTCCAGAACCCGTGACCCTGAAGTGGAGAAGTTAATGGTAATCGACCGGATGCCTCGACCACCGTCCAGTCGGGTGTAATCCTTATAAGTACTGCTAGCAAGAAGATTGCCGATGTCGCTTCAGCAAGAAGTAGGCCACAGTCAACCCCAGGAGGAAAACCAATCCACTTACCAGATTGGTGCGCGACTGCCGTAGCGTCTGGAGGATGGCCGCTGAGACCAGCACAAAGCCCAGCATCGAACCCCCCAATCCGAGTGGCGAGCGCATGGGTAGAGCGGCTACTTGCTGCGGGGTGAGCCCGCGACGGAAGTTCACGTGCGCGGCGAGCGATACCACCCAGGAGAGGATCAGACCGGAGAATGCCGCTCCTATGATGTAGAGGAAGGCTTGTTGGGGAGCCCAATACTCGATGATGAGTGCGCTCACGATTCCATAGGAAGAGACCAATAGCGCCAGGCGGGGCGAACCAGCCGCATTCAATTTTCCTAATCGTGCGGGAGCCCATCCTGATCGGCCCATAGAAAACAGCAGGCGGGAGGCGACGTAGAGCTTGGCGTTAGCTCCGGAAAGGGCAGCCGTCAGGACCACGAAATTCATGACATAGGCAGCGGCCGGGATTCGGGCCAGACGCAGCACGCTAACGAAAGGACTCTCGGCGACTCCAGCGTGGTTCCAGGGCATCACCCCAGCCAGCACGGTAATCGCCCCGACGTAAAGGCTGGCGAGCATGAAGAAGGTGAGGCGCGAGGCGCGGGGAATTTCTTGCGCTGAGCGAGATTCGCCGGTGGTAACGGCCAACATTTCCACGCCGCCGAAGGCGTAGATGGCAAGAAATACCGCCAGCAAGGGCGCTATCGGACCTTTGGGCAGGAAGCCTCCTTGTGCCGTGTATTGAGGGACCATGCGGCCGCTCAGCATCAGTGCCGTGCCAGCCAGAATGAAGGCCACAATGGTGGCGAACTTGATCATGGCGAACCAAAACTCGAATCGTCCAAAGGAGCGAACGCTGCGCAGGTTCACAAGCATTAGAACGGCAGAGAACAGGACTACCCAAAGTTGCGCTGGCACAGAGGGAAGCCAGTAAGTCATATACGTAGCGGAGGCCACGAGTTCGGCTCCGATAGAAAAGGCGATGGCGGCCCAGTATCCGGCACGTGTGAGAAAACCCAGATATTCATTCAGATAGAGTTCGCCGTAAACTGCGAATGATGCTTCCGAGGGATGCGTGCACGCGAGTTCTCCGAGCGCCATGGAGACAGTCCAGGCGATGAAGGCGGCGATGACGTAGCTGCCGATGACGCCGGGGCCGGCCACTTCCAGCGCCGCGGCTGAACCCAAAAGAAGTCCGGTACCTATGGAGCCGCCCACCGCTACCATGGCCATTTGTCCGGCGGTCAGTTGGTGGCGAAGACCTTCTTCATGAGACGAGGCTCGCTGCGACGAGGTAGCAGTGAACTGGGCCGTCGATGTTTCGCCCGGAAGCATGCCGCAACATAACAGAAACCATTGTTCGCCCAAAATGCGAGGCGGAAGAGTGACCTTAGTAATCGCGCGGGAGCGCTAACCGATTGCTGCTGCTGGAGGCGGCTCCTAGAATCGAGAGGTCGGAACTGGTTTGAAAATCAATCTTCTTCCGGGACGGAATGGCCTCAGGAGCTAAAGCCCCAGGCCTTCTCCATCCTCGGCGGCGGCACGGCTGAAGCTGTGTCCTTGGCGCAATTGAGTTTTAAACCATGATTCCATCTACTCATGTCCGAAATCACCAGACGTGCAGACCGAGCCGAGGTGACCCGGCGCGTAGAACGCGCCGAGAAGCTGCTGCAAAAGGGCAAGACTGTTGAGGCTCTGCAGGAGTATCTGCAGGTGCTGCGTGATGATCCGGAAAACGACGTTATGCGGCAGCTGGCTGCCGACCTTTGTCTGTCCTTGAGCCGCAATCAGGAAGCCGTCGCGCTGCTGGGAGAGGTGTTCGAACGGCAAGTGAAGGCCGGCGACGCCACGCGCGCGAGCCTCACTTACAAGAAGTTGGCGCGGTATGGAAGTCCGACATGGGAACAGAAATTCCAGTTTGGACAACTTCTCGAAGGGTCGAACAAGAAACTCGCTATTGGCACATATGAGGCGGCTCTAGAAGAACTGGCGAACCTGAACAAGAAGCAAGAATCGCTGCAAGTGTTAGACCGTATCGTTACTCTGGACCCGAGTCTGGCGAATTTTCTGCGCTTGGCGGAGGTGTCGTCGGAGACAGCACACGGCAAAGCTTCGGCTGTAGCGTTTCAGCGCGTTGCGCAATTGACAGCAGCCGAGGGCGGCGATGCGGCGAAGTGGTACGAGCGCGCCTACCAGGAACATTCCTCCGATCCGGAAATTTCGCTGGCGTACGGTAAGAGCCTTCTGGCGCAAGGACAAGTTGGGGCAGCGATCTTCATTCTCGAGCCCCAAGTGAACGCTGAAAAGGCGACACTGGAGCTGCGAGATACCTATTCGCAAGTGCTGATGGCCGCGGGCCGTTATGCCGAAGCCGAGCCCTTGGTATGGCAATTATTTGAGCAGAATCCGACGCGGATAGATCAGGTGATTAGCGTGATCGGACAATTGCTGGATGGCGAGCAGCAGGCGGCTGCGGTTGCACTGGCGCGCAAGCTGGAGCAATTCCAGAGGCGCCGTGGAGAACGCCGGCAATTCCTGACCATCATGCAGGACATCATTGGGGCCCACCGGGCTTCGGCAGAGATGCTGGAGTTTTTGAGCGAACTCTACAACGCTTCCAACCGGGAGAATGACTATTGCCAGACTCTGCTGAAACTATTTGATCTTTACTGTAGTACGGCTGACTTTGCCAAGGCGGCCGAGTGCTTGGACCGTGCCGCGGAAGTGGACCCCTACGAGCCCGGACACGCGAAGCGGCTGGGAATGCTGGACGGCAAAATTGACAGCAATCGCTTCAAAGTAATTGCCTCGCGGTTTACCAGTGTGGCCAAGCTGGCAGGCGACTCTCATGGTGCGGGGGAGCCGACGCTGGGGGCGTCGACGCTTCAGGACTTGATGTTGCAAGCGGAAATCCTGGTGCAGTACGGGATGCGCAACAAAGCGGTGGAACGTCTGCAGCGGATTCAGGAACTGTTTCCGCGAGAGGAAGAGCGCAACGAGGATTTGCAAAGACTGTACCTGGCCGCCGGAGTCACGCCCCGTTATGCCGGAGCAGCGCTCCTGCCGCCGGAAGCTGCATCGGTCCCGCCTTCGGCTGGCGCACCGGGGGCTGCCGGGGCTTCCTCGACCCACGCCGAAGGGGTGGCCGACGTTCGCAGCTTTACTCGCGTAGCTGAAATTACGCGCAAACTTTACAACCAGAGCACGGCAACCGCGGTGCTGACGACTGCGGTCAACGAGATTGGCAGACATTGGGAACTGGCGCGTTGCGTAGCCGCAATGCGCAAGCCCGGCTTGCCCCCGACGGCGGTGCAGCAGTCTTGTGCGGATGGCCTCAAGCCAGCCAGTTCTTCGGTTCTGGCCGAGGTGATCTGCTGCTTCTACGATGCCACCGTAGGCCACGAGCCGATGACTATTCACGATGCGCAGAAAGCTGCGGAACTGCAACCGGTGCGCAAGGCGATTGTTGAGCTGGGCGCAACGTCAGTGCTGGCAATTCCTCTCAAGGATGGGGAAGAGGCCGTGGGCCTCCTGTTGCTGATGCACAATAAGCATAGCCAGTGGCAGCCGAACGACGTGGTCGTGCTCAGGACGCTGGGCGAGCAGATGGTGACCGCGCTTAACAATGCGGGCCTGCGCCGCCTGGTTAAGAATCTTTCGGTTACGGATGAGAAGTCCGGACTGCTGAAGCGGGCATCGTACATCGATTTGCTGTTGGCAGAGAGCAAACGGGCCTTGCAGAATGCATCGCCGCTTTCGCTGTTGCTGTTGCAGTTCGGCAGGAGCGCCGCCATGGTGAAGGAGCACGGAGACGCAGCCGTGGAAGCGGCCATGGAAAAAATAGGAAAGCTTGCCGCCGGAAACATCCGCTCCAACGACCTTGCTTTCCGCTATGACACGACCACGATCGCGATCATTCTGGGCGATACGGCGGAAAAAGAAGGCATGATGGCAGTGGAGAAGCTGCGCAAGTTAATTGCGGAAGTCAGGCTGCCCACGAAAGACGGAGCGGAAAAAGGTCAGCCGCTGCCTTTCTCAGGAGGGCTGGCCGAAGCGGTAGTTAAGGAAAATTACGATCCCGTGGACATCGTCACCGAAGTCATTAATCGGGCAGAACATGCTTTGTCGGTGGCCCTCACGCACGGGCCTGGGAAAGTCACAGCTCTGGGGGCTGCGCTGGCCGCGGGAGCCGTGGCTTAGAAACTATCAATGAGTCAATGAAATCGGCTCTCGTCATCGCGTTGGGTGGCGGACTGTTGAATTCTTAGGTGCGGCTGAGAATACCCTTCGAAATCACAATTCTTGACGACGCCACCAGTTTCGCGGCCTTCTCCGGACCACAACCGTTTCTCCGTCGGAGATCAAGTCAGTGCGGGCAAAGCGGTGTGCACTTGGGTTGGTGGATGTTTGGCAGAGCAGAGGAACCGTTCATCTTCTAAATCAGATGGACGGCTCTCGTGATTTTGTCTCCACAAGCAAGTCATTGAATCCAGCAACCAAGATTGAGCAACCAAGATTGAAGGGTGTTGAGAACCGTGCTTGGTTTTATCCCTCTCCGCTGACCTTCTGCCGGCTAAAGCGGCCGAAGCTTCCTGTGGTCAAATCCTCTCCCGCGCTGCTACACTAACCAGTTTGCTTGTCATTTTTGATCCGCTCTGAGCACGCGATCTAGCAGGAAAATCATGCTGAAACCGGGTGATATCGAGATTGTGAGCGGGGCACGCACGCCCTTTGGACGCTATTGCGGCAAGTTGAAAGATTTTACGGCGCAGGAATTGGGGGCCATCGCGGGCAAGGGAGCGATCGCGCGCGCGGGCCTGGAGGTGCAGGAGTTTGATCATGCCGTGTTCGGCAATGCGCAGCAGACTTCGGGGGATGCTCTCTATGGCGCGCGGCATGTGGGGCTGCGCGCGGGATTGCCGATTGAGACTCCGGCGCTGACCGTGAACCGACTGTGCGGTTCGGGCATGCAGGCGATCGTAAATGCCGCTCAGATGATTCAGTTGGGCGAGGCGAGCGTGGTGCTGGCCGGCGGCATGGAGGCCATGTCGCAGGCTCCGTTCGTAATTCGCGGGCGCGATGGATTTACTTTGGCTCCGGGCGGGAAATTGGAAGACTCTTTGATGGTGGCGCTGCTCGACAGTTACTGTGGTTTGTACATGGCGAATACTGCGGAGCTTTATGGCGAGCAGCAAGCAATTACGCGGCCGGCGCAGGATGAGTTTGCCTTGCGCTCACAACAGAAGGCGGATGCGGCCTATAAAGACGGACGGCTTCGGGAAGAACTGGTTCCGGTGCCACTGAGGAATTCAAAGGGCGGGGCGAACGGGGAATCGTTGACCGAGGATGATCACCGGCGTCCGCAGACCACGATGGAAGGTTTGGCGAAGTTGAAACCTGCGTTTGGCAAGCAGGGAACGGTGACCGCGGGGAATGCGAGCGGCATTGTCGATGGCGGCGCGGCGGTCGTGGTGATGTCGCTCGAGAATGCGCTGAAGCGTGGGTTGAAACCGCTGGGGCGGATTGTGAGCTGGGGCATTGCGGGAGTGGATCCCAAGCTGATGGGGCGGGGCCCGGTGCCGGCGACGAAGGTGGCGCTCGAGAAGGCTAGGTTGTCGCTCGACTATATCGATCTGATTGAAGTGAATGAGGCGTTCGCGGCGCAGTATTTGGCGGTGGAGAAAGAGTTGGGCCTCGATCGCGAGAAGGTGAACGTGAACGGCGGAGCGATCGCGCTTGGGCATCCGCTGGGGGCGACTGGGACGAGGTTGGTGATTACCCTGCTGTATGAGCTGCGGCGGCGGAAGAAGAAGTATGGTCTGGCTACGGCTTGCATCGGAGGCGGGCAAGGCATTGCGATGGTGGTGGAGAGCTTACACTAGTCTTGCCTGCAGCCTGAGGCGAACCAAACCATTGTCATCCTGAGCAAAACGAAGGACCTGTGGGTTCCGCGGGTGCGACCAAATTGCATGGGTTGTTTGCTTCGCTCGGAATGACAATGCAGGTTGAAACCTGCAGGTCGAAACATTCAAGGAAACACTATGGACGTCAAGAAGGTGGGTGTACTCGGTTGTGGGCTGATGGGGTCCGGTATTGCACAGGTTTGCGCTACGGCTGGATTGGCTGTCACGGTGCTCGAAGTGGAACAGAAGTTTCTGGACAGGGGCTTTGCCGGAATCGAGAAATCCTTGGCAAAGTTCGCGGAGCGACCTCCGGAGAAGGGCGGGATCACGGCGCAGCAGAAGGACGCGATCCGCGCCAGGCTCAAAGGCACGACCAACAAGGCGGACCTGGCCGATAGCGACATTGTTATTGAGGCCATCATCGAGAACGTCGAGGAAAAGAAGAAGATGTACGCGTCGCTCGATGGCGTGGTGAAGAAAGATGCCATCTTTGCCTCGAATACCTCGTCGATCTCGATTACCGAGCTTTTGACGGCGACCAAACGGCCGGAGCGGTTCGTGGGGCTGCATTTTTTTAATCCTGTGCCCCTAATGAAGCTGGTGGAGGTTGTGCGGACAATAGCCACCGCCAACGACGTTTACGACATGGCTTACGAGTTTGCGAAGAAGCTGGGCAAAGTTCCGGTGCGCACGTCCGACAAAACTGGATTCATTGTGAACCGGCTGCTGGTGCCGTATCTGCTCGATGCCGTCCGCGCTTATGAAGAGGGCGCGGGATCGATCGAGGATATTGATAACGCCATGAAACTGGGATGTGGATATCCCATGGGGCCGTTCACTTTGCTCGATTTCGTTGGGCTCGATACGACTTATTACATTACTCACGTGATGTATGACGAGTTTAAGGAGCGGCGGTTTGCTTCCCCTCCGCTGCTGAGGCGGCTGGTGATGGCGGGGTGGTACGGGCGAAAGTCGGGCAAAGGGTTCTACGATTATGCGGATCCCGACAATCCGAGGGCGAATCAGCTGTAACATAGGCACGGATTTCGACGGGGTCAACACGGGTTCGAGCTGTGAACAGAAACAAGGTGTTGAAAGCTAGTGACCCTTAAGCCCCATGAGACTTGTCAGGACACCGTAGAGGTCAGCTACCGATACGATGTGTGTCGTCCCCGCCCCTATAGCGCGCAGCTAGAGCCAGGTCTGCCCTTGGAACGGGCCAAGGCGTTGTGAAATCGAATGCCATCACAGCGACCATAACTCCATAACGCTGGCGACCCGAATTATGAACTTCGAAAACATCCTCGTCGAAAAGAAAAACTCTATTGCCTACGTCACCGTGAACCGGCCGAAAGTGCTCAACGCGCTCAACCTGGCGACCATGGAAGAGCTGCGGGCGACGTTCCACGATATCAAGAACGATAAAGGCATCCGCGTGGTCATATTTACCGGGAAGGGCGACAAGGCGTTCATTGCGGGAGCGGACATTGGCGAGTTGGCCAACCATGACGCGGTGATGGGCAAGGAGTATACCCATCGCGGCCAGAATGTCCTCAACCTGATTGAGAATTTGGGTAAGCCGGTGATAGCGTCGATCAACGGCTTCGCGCTCGGCGGCGGATGCGAGATGGCTATGGCCTGCACCATGCGGTTGGCCAGCGAAAACGCCAAGCTGGGACAGCCGGAGGTGAAGCTGGGAATTATCCCAGGCTATGGTGGGACGCAGCGGCTGCCGCGGTTGGTTGGCAAGGGTGTCGCCATGCAGATGGTGTTGGCCGGCGAGATGATTACGGCGCAGGAGGCGCTGCGCATTGGGCTAGTGAACGAAGTCACAGCGCCCGCCGACTTGATTCCGCGGGCGGAGGCGATTGCGGCTAAGATTATCGCGAACGCTCCGCTGGCCGTGCAGTATGCGATGGAAGCGGTTAACAAAGGCATGGAGATGACTTTGGCGGAGGGCCTTTATCTTGAAGCGGTGCTGTTTGGCGTGTGTTGCGCGACCGAAGACAAGAAGGAAGGCACGGCGGCGTTTCTGGAGAAGCGGGCGGCGCAATTCAAAGGTAAATAATTTAGTCGCGGCGGATTAGGCGGAATTTCAAGGAGGGAAGATATTCCACCACAGAAACACCCTTCGGCTTCGCTCCGGGCAGGCTCCGCCCCAGAGAAAGACACCGCAGAGAAAATTCGGAAGCAGACTGTTGCCGGAAAGCTGAACGGGTCAGGTTTTCGCTTCGCTATCGTAGTCTCTCGTTTCAATGAGTTCATCACAGAGCGCCTGCTTCGAAGTGCCTATGATGGTCTTTTGCGTTCCGGGGTGACAGAGAAAGCCATCCACATCGTCCGTGTGCCAGGCTCCTTTGAAATCCCATCGGCTGCCCGCACTCTCGCCGAAACCAAAAAATATGACGCGATCATCTGTCTCGGCTGTCTGCTGCGCGGGGACACAGCGCACTACGACGTGATCGTCAATGAAGTTACGCGCGGGATTGGACAGTCGACGCAGGAAACGGGGGTGCCGCATGCCTTCGGGGTGCTTACCTGTGACACGCTGGAGCAGGCCATTGATCGCGCCGGGTTGAAGATGGGGAACAAAGGGTTTGAGGCGGCGCTGGCGGCGGTGGAGATGGCGTCGCTAAGGGCAGCCATCGGGCTTCAAGCTTCAGGCGTCAGCAAAGCACTGAGCACTCGGCATGCAGCATTCAGCAAAAAGCAGATTCCTCCTTCCGGTAGGAATGACAAAAGCATCGGTCGGAATCGTGCAGATTACGGAAACGGGACGAACAGAGTCACGAAGCCAGCCAAGGCTTCGCGGGCGAAGCGGCATAAATAATCTTCCTACAGTAAACTGGCTACTAACCACTGACTACTGACCGCTCGTCACTGACTTCTCTTATGGGTACCCGACGTAAATCTCGCGAGATGGCTCTGCAGATGTTGTTTCAGGCGGACATGGGCAAGCAGAGTGCGGACCAGGTTCGACGCACGTTTTGGGCCGAGCATGGAGCTGCGAGCCACCATGTGCGCGGATTTGCCGACGATCTTTTTCGCGTGGCGATGGACCGCGCTGGCGATATCGATGGACTGATCGAGAAGCACGCTGAGCATTGGCGTATGGAGCGCATGGCGGTGGTTGATCGCAATCTGCTGCGCGCGGCCGTCGCGGAATTGTTAGGCTATCCGGAAACTCCTCGAGCGGTGGTGATTAATGAAGCGCTCGAGATAGCGCGGAAATTCTCCAGTCCCGAGTCGGTGCAGTTTCTTAATGGGGTTCTGGATAGCGTGGGGAAAGAGTTAGAGAAGACGGCTTAGCAACGAACTCCCTCGTGCCGCAGCGATCCGACGAATACCTCCCGTCAAGTTTACTTTTCATTTCAGCTCCTGCCTACGGCACGGTATGCAATTCCAACGCTGGGACCCGCCACTGCAATGGCGGGCTATTTTCAATGGTCCCTCCGCCACCAGTTTTAGCGATGACTGCCGTGCGCACCTCCGGCGCGGTTTAAGGGAACATTTCACCCCAGCGCCCGAGATCGAGACGAGCTGAAAAGCTTGAAGATTCCAAAACGAAGCAAAACGTTCTCAAGGTTTTACCGCGACCACATCCAGCTTGCAGGGCCCGGAAGTCGGGTCGAGGGAACAGAACGGAGTACTGAACCGGGACGGAATCGTGAATGAGATCTGCAACAGGTCGGCGGCGGACGTGGTGCTGACTTCGTGCAACATGCCGTCACTGCCGGCCACGTAGATGAGCGTGCCGTCCACGGTGATGTCCGCGCTGACCGGGCTTGCGTTGTTGGCGAAGGAAATTCCGGCGACAGAATTCGTATTGAAGTCGTACACCAAGACGCTGCTGCGATCGCTGGCAACAATGTAGGCATGGGTGCCACCGGGTGAGATGAAGAAGTTGATGGGATTGAAGGTTCCCTGGCCCAACGGTATGCGCTGTGAACTGGCGCTGATGAATTGAGGGCAGAGGGTCTGAGAGGCAGCAGCGGTGATCGCCGTGGTGATGTAGTCGAGGCCAGTGTTGTCCAGGGCGATGATGTGGATTCCATCCGGCAGAACTTTCACAAAACTGGGCTGCGACGGCAGAGATATTGTCTGCACAACACTACTCACATCGGTAGAGGGCGCGTTATTGCACGTGTTGTAGATTGCCAGGGAGGAGCCAGAGCCGGAGGCTTCGGAGATGAAGGCGAAGGCTGCGTTGGAGGAGAATGCAACCGAGGTCGCGGACACGGCAGAAGTCGACAAGGGTATGGTCTGAAGTGCTTGCAGCGGGGAAAAAACGTAGAGTGTGTCGCCTCCGTTCAAACACTGACCTGCGCCGGCTTTACATCCAATGATGAAGGCTTTCAGTCCATCAGGCGAGAAGGCAGCCGCATTCGCTCCCGAGATGTTCAACGGGGTAACCGCTGCGGACGAGGACGAAGCCGCGCTTACGACATAGACTTGATGGGGCGTGGATTGCGTGTCGGACAATACAGCCAGATCGCCATTCTCCGAGACCGCCAACACCTTACCCCGAGCCGTGTTGAAGGTGGAAAAAGGGCTGGCAGACGTGCTTCCGAGATTGGCGACCGTGGTGAGCATCGCGCCGAAGGCGCTGCCCGCATACGCTTTGTCGCCCGCAAGGTCGAAAAGAAGAGAGTTGGGCGGTTCCGGAAATGCAATGGGATTGCCCGCAAGATTGTTGGAGGTCGAAATGTCGTAGAGGGCCACGCTACAGGAAAAGTCGGTGCTGCAGTCTTTGCTGGTAGCCAATACGCTGGTCGAGGGAATGGTCCCGTTGACTACCCCAGAAATTGGAGTCACGGGATAGACCGGAAGGGGCTGGACGAATCCGGCGATATTCAACGGGAAACCGATGTTGCACGTGGGCGGAGAGCATGATGCGGTTACCGAGCCCGAGCCCGGCTGAGATGCGCTGAGCGAGCAAGTCCCCGCCGCACAACCGGTCGGCGCCGAAATTGAGGCGGGCTGTGAAGAACTCCACGTCAATCGAGCCTTGGGTACGACGCAACCTTGAATGTCCACGGCTGTCGCCGTTACCGGTTCCGAAGTTCCCTTAGTGGTGGCGAAGCTGGTTTGACCACTATTTTGCGAGCCGCTGCTTCCCAGTTCCAGGGCGATACATCGCACAGGGCAAGTCTCGGCATAGTAAGGCAGGCTGGAAACGCCAGCGGCAGTGGCGACGATCGGGGTAAGTCCGGGTGCGCCTGGCGCTACGACGGCTTGGTTGGTGGGAACGTTATCCGACGAACTCCTGACGGGGGTTAGCTTAAATACCGTCGAACTGCTTGCTGACCAGGCAAAAGGACCGACCACACCCGTGATATCGACCCCCTTGCTGAAGGCGGTGGCTTGCAACGTCATCTGCTGATTCGACGACAGGCAGCTGTTGTTTGCGGTAAAAGGCAGTGCGCACGCGGCAGGAACAACCTGTTGCCCGGGGCAGGCTGGAGGCGGCGAGTTCACCGGTACGACTTGGCTGATCTGGATGTTATCGATGGGTGGGTGAACGAAGATCAAGGTGGGGGCGCTGGTGGCGCCCAGGGCGGAGGCCGTCACTTGGGCCACGCCGGAAGCTCCTGGAGTGCAGGTTACAAACTGAGCGTCCCATTTGCCTGCGCAAGCGACACCGTTGGCAGCAAGATTGAGAATGTCGGTGTTGCTGGATTGATAGGTAAAGCTGGCGGAAATGGCTGAGTTGGAGGCGTTTTGAGCGCTGGCGGAGAAGGAAATAATGCTGCCCGCTTGTACTGAAGCGCTGGTCGCTGGAGAAAGGGTGATCTTAGCTGGGAAGGGAGAAGGGCCCGGGGGCTTGTGACCGCCGCAGCCTCCAAGGCTGCACAGCGAAAGGGTACTCGTCAGCAACATCAACCACCGGGAACAAAATCGAACCATGCACCCTCCTCGTCCCGTGATTCGAGTGACCGCAGGACGAGCAACTGCTTGAATTGGAAAACCTGTAGTGTAGAGGCTTGAAGCCGATTCAGCAAGCGAAGTCCGGAACAGCGAAGTCCGGAACGCTTCGGAATCAGTTCTCGGGGCTTCGAGTGTGGGATGCAAAAACTATGGGTTGACGATGTTTGCGAACGCTTGTTATATTTAAAAGGTTCCGCGAGTCCATTCTAGCTTGCTGCGTGCGGTAGGTCTTTCCCGCGTTGTGTGCGGAAAACTCATCGCTGAGCTTTAGAGTAACGCGTTTCCGGATGAATGCATTGCCCGGAGACTTCCTCGCTGAAACGTTCCTGCGCTACCTTTCGCCCTATCGAAGGAGCTACTGTGCATCTAATAAAGATGCCGAGTGGTTTGCGGAAGGATATGCAGGGCACGGCTGACGAAACGGAGCGCCCCCGCAGTTTTGGCCGGGTGCCACCGTCGGCGGCGTAGGTCTGAAAAAGGAATCCAGAATCTCTCGCGGCATTCGTGCACAGCGAGAATTATGGTTGGCTTTCGGGCCGGCCAGTCCCGGACCGTGCGTAATGGCCGGGGAAAAGCTGAATTGCGCTACGCGCTCGAAGCCTCAAGGCTGCCCGCGCGCTCGAAGGAGCTGCAAGAGTGCCTACGTTTAATCAGTTGGTGCGTGATGGCCGTAAGCGGCCACGGTACAAGACGGCCAGTCCGGCGCTGCAAGGGTGTCCGCAGAAGCGGGGGGTTTGCACTCGCGTGTACACGCAGACGCCGAAAAAGCCGAACTCGGCTCTGCGCAAAGTGGCGCGCGTGCGCTTGACCAATGGAATCGAAGTTACGACGTATATCCCCGGCGTCGGCCACAATCTGCAGGAGCACTCGATTGTGCTCATACGCGGCGGCCGCGTAAAAGATCTTCCCGGCGTGCGTTATCACGTGATCCGCGGGACGCTGGATGCAGTGGGTGTAGCCAATCGCATGCAAGGGCGCTCGAAGTATGGAGCGAAACGGCCGAAGAAGGCGTAGGAGAGCAGTGGTCAGCTGCCAGAGTCAATAAGCTCAAGCGAGAAGCTATGAGCTAGGAGCTAAAAGCTTACATGCCTCGTAAAGGACATATCGCTAAGCGGACAGTCGCAGTCGATGCCGTGTACGGCTCGGATCTGGTGACTAAGTTCATCAATTCGATGATGTGGCAGGGCAAGCGCAGCACGGCCGAGGGCATCTTTTATGAAGCCCTGGAGCGGGTGCAGGAAAAGGGCGGCGACGAAGCTTTAAAGCTGTTCAAGAAGGCCGTCGAGAACGCCAAGCCGTTATTGGAAGTCAAGAGCCGGCGCGTGGGCGGAGCGAACTATCAGGTACCGGTGGAGGTGAATGCCGACCGTCGCACGTCGCTCGCGATCCGCTGGCTGATTTCCTATGCCCGGGCGCGCGGTGAGAAGGGCATGGTTGACAAGTTGAGTAATGAGTTGCTGGACGCCGCCACCGGCAAAGGCGCCGCAATCAAGAAGAAAGAAGATGTACACCGTATGGCGGAGGCCAATAAGGCGTTCGCGCATTACCGATGGTAGGGAAGCCGCTATTGGCTCTTAGCCGTGAGCTCTTGGCTTGTGCCGGAGCGGTTGAGTTAAGAGCTGAAAGCCCAGAGCTAAAGCTGAATTCGGAGCCCAGAAAGAGTCAAGAGTCGTGCCCAGAACAGTCCCCTTAGAGCGCTGCAGGAACATCGGCATCATGGCCCACATCGATGCTGGTAAGACCACTACGACTGAGCGCATCCTGTTTTACACGGGAAAGACGCATCGTATCGGAGAGGTGCATGAAGGCACTGCCACCATGGACTGGATGGAGCAGGAGCAGGAGCGCGGCATCACCATTACGTCCGCGGCCACGACCTGCACCTGGCGCGACATCCGCATCAACATTATCGATACGCCCGGCCACGTGGATTTCACGGCTGAAGTTGAGCGGTCGCTGAGGGTGCTGGACGGCGCAGTTGCGGTGTTTGACGCGGTTCATGGCGTACAGCCGCAGTCGGAAAAAGTTTGGCGCCAGGCCGATAAATACGGCGTGCCGCGAATTTGCTTCATTAATAAGATTGACAAAATGGGGGCTGATTTCGAGCACGCGGTCGATACCATCCGCAAGCGTTTGAACGCCAAGCCGGTCGCGATTCAGATCCCCGTTGGGCAGGAAGATAAGTTTAAGGGCGTCATCGATTTGATCAATATGAACGCGATCGTCTGGCAAGACGACACCATGGGCGCCGAGTACGTCACCGAAGAAATTCCCGCGGAACTCAAAAAGAAAGCCGAAGCCTTTCATGCTCAGTTAGTGGAAACCATCGCGGAAAACGACGACGAAATCCTGCACAAGTTTTTGGAAGGCGAAGAGATTAAAGCCGAGGAGCTGCGCGCGTCGCTGCGCAAATCGACCATCGCATTGAAGGTATTTCCGGTGGTCGTCGGAACCGCCTTCAAGAATAAAGGGGTTCAGCCGCTGCTGGATGCTGTGGTGGATTACCTGCCTTCGCCTCTGGATGTAGGCGAGACCAGGGGAACGAATCCCGACAATGGCGAGCCGATCACGCGCAAGCCTGCCGATAGCGAGCCGTTTTCGGCGCTGGCGTTCAAGATCATGGCCGATCCTTTTGTCGGCCAGCTCACATTTATTCGCGTGTATTCCGGGCAGCTTAAGACCGGTGATTCCGTGCTGAACACAGGCCGGCGCAGAACAGAGCGCATCGGGCGGCTGCTCAAGATGCACGCCAACAAGCGCGAAGAGATCAGCGAGATTTTGGCGGGGGATATTTGTGCGGCGGTTGGTCTAAAAGGCGTAAGTACGGGCGACACGATTTGCAGTGAAGATCATCCTATCGCGCTGGAAAACATCACATTTGCGGTTCCCGTCATTTCAGTTGCCGTCGAGCCTAAGACCAAGGCCGACCAGGAAAAGATGGGGATGGCGCTGGGGCGCTTGGCTCAGGAAGACCCCACCTTTAAGGTTCACACCGATCCCGACAGCGGACAAACCATCATCAGCGGCATGGGTGAGTTGCATTTGGAAATCATCATTGACCGCATGATGCGCGAGTACAAAGTGGAAGCCAATGTTGGCAAGCCTCAGGTGGCGTACCGCGAGACCATTCGAAGAAACTCCCAAGGCGAAGGCAAATACATCCGCCAGACCGGTGGCCGCGGTCAGTACGGCCACGCGAAGATCCGGTTGGAACCTCAGCCGCCAGGCACGGGATACGAATTCGTGAATGATATTGTGGGCGGTTCGGTGCCCAAAGAATTTATCAAGCCGATCGATCAGGGCATCAAGGAAGCCATGGAAGGCGGCGTTTTGGCTGGCTACGAGATGGTCGATGTGAAGGCCATTCTCTACGACGGCAGCTATCACGACGTTGACTCCAACGAAATGGCGTTCAAGATCGCAGGCTCGATGGCATTCAAAGAGGCCGCGCGCAAGGCTTCGCCAGTGCTGTTGGAACCGGTGATGGCGGTCGAAGTGGTCACACCGGAAGATTATGCGGGCGTGATTATGGGCGACCTTAGTTCGCGCCGTGGCCGGATCGAGGGCATGGAGCACCGCGCCGGCTCGCAGGTGATCAAGGCGATCGTGCCTCTGGCGGAGATGTTCGGGTATGCCACGCACATGCGCTCGTCGACGCAGGGCCGCGCCGAGTACTCGATGCACTTCGCGCGGTACGAGGAAGCGCCGCGGTCGGTGTCGGAAGAGATTATTGCGAAGGTGCAGGGAACGGCGAAGTAAACCGTGGAGCCGCGGGCCAGGGTGTCCGCGCCATAACAAACGGAGCAAGGAAATGGCGAAAGAGAAATTTGACCGTAATAAGCCGCACGTGAATGTCGGGACGATTGGTCACATTGACCATGGCAAGACCACGTTGACGGCGGCCATCACCAAGGTGTTGCAGAAGCACAATCCGAAGATCGTGTTCCGGTCGT
>QIAN01000326.1 GCA_003225005.1 Acidobacteriota bacterium
GATTAATATTGGTCGGTTCTTGGCAGGCAATAACAGCGGTTAAAGCATCGAGATGCGAACTACGGCAACAAAAGAGAAAAGAAGGAATATGCAAGACCCGGACACTATGCGACTGCCGGGTTCCGGACCCTGCTCGTCCATAACATCCATTTTTGCGCCGCAAAGTAGCTAGTCGCACCCTGATTCTCCGAAATGCAATCTGTAAGTCTCTGGAAAAATAGAGCCGAATTCTGTCCCTCCTAAGGCCAGAGCTCAGCCGGGTGGCGGCAACGTTCAAGGACAGGCAGTCCACGTCGAGGTAGCGCTCTCGGCACCCGATTTTCCAACCCTCGGTTGAGCGACCGGGGGTATCGAGTGCCGAGCAGCAGATGCTCAGTTAGCGACCACGCTTTCTTTCCCAAAGAGCAACGCCTCTACGTTTGTGGCAGCTTCGTCCTGCATGTGCGGGAGCACGTGAGCGTAAGTGTCCAATGTAGACGCCGTGCTGGCATGTCCCAATTGCTCTGATACCACCTTTGGCGACACTCCGGCTGCCAGTGCTAGTGTGGCTGCCGTGTGCCGTAGATCATAGAGTCTGATCCTCGGTAAACGAGCCACCTCAAGAATCGACCTGAAGTGCTTAGCGAGACAATCCGTGTTCATCGGGTGGCCCGACACAGTTTTGAAAACCAAGTCAATGCCTTCAGGAAACGGGTTGTTCGAAGAACAAAAGGGGTGTTCCATGAAGCAAGGTCTTTGTGTTGACCTTCCGCAGGGGAATTCGGCTCTTCCCGAGGGCTCCCCGTTAACCGTACGAGAAGCGGCAAAATATCTTGGTGTCAGCCCGCAAACTGTGTATCTTTGGGTTGAGCGAAAGCAGATCCCCCATCTCCGCGTAATGGGTCGAAATATCCGATTCTTGAAATCGGATCTCGAAACGTTTCGCGCTTCATTCAAACAGGAGATGGAGAATGCCTAGAGCACGCAAGTACGACGGAGTTGTCTATCCGCGGACTGGTACCTCAATCTGGTGGATCCGATATCGGGACCGCAACGGAGTTCCCCGGAGAGAATCAAGCCTGACCGCGGACTGGCAAGAAGCAAACAAGAGATTAAGAGAAAGACTTCAGTCTAGGGATGACAGCCTCCTCGAAATCAGACGTAAGGGCGAGACTCTGACGTACGGGCAATGGGCGGATTTTTTTCTGGACACCTATTCCAAGCCACCCATGCGCGCAGCGAAAACACACGAAGCGAACGGGCGATGCATAATGCACCTCAAAACTGCTCTTGGCATGAGCAAGCTCGGGGATATCACCGCCGATTCGATCGAGTCTTACCTCCGTGACCGTCTTCGTCAGCGAGTTCGCGTCAAGGTCAAGATTGGTTATCGGCAATTGGGACCTATCAAGTCCACTACGGTGCATCAGGAGTTTAGAGTTCTCCGCCGCATGCTGAATGTGGCGGTTCGCAAAAAGCTCCTGCTTGCGAATCCTTGTTCGGGTGTAGAGTTCCCGGTGTCCGTGAAAGGACTGTTCCGACCACATTACGTCACATGGTCGGAGCAGCAACGAATTGAATCGCATGCTTCCGAGTGTTTGCGGAATGCGGTTCGCATCATTACGGAGACCGGGCTGAGGGTCTACAAGGAACTAACTCCCGTGAGGAAGGACCAAGTGGATATCCAAAACGCTGTTGTTTGGATACCAGACGCCAAGACTCCGAACGGTGTTGCCGAAGTTCCGCTCTCTTCGCTTGCCATCCAAGCCTTTATCAGCCAGATGGCGATCACCGGCGAGGGGCCATTCCTGTTTCCGAGCGATCGGAATAGGAGTGGACACCAAACGACGTTCAAGACTGTTTGGCGCAAAACTCTGCGGCGCGCAAAAATTCCCTACTTCCGGATCTACGACCTTCGTTCCACCTATGCCACCAGGCTAAGTGCCGGAGGTGTAGCCGATGAGTGGGTAACGCAGATGCTTCGCCAGGGCGACGCGCATGTCTTCAAGAAGTATTCGCAGATGAAGCTGCAGATGAAGCGCGAAGCTTTGGAGAAGCTCAACCGTCGGGCGAACGAAATGGTGCCTGCTAGTCCGGCTCCGATGTGCACAGTCATGATGCAGTAACCGTATTCGTGCACAGTTCGTGCACAGTCCGGGCCCTGAAAACGAGGTCTGGAGTGGAATATGAATGGAAAGTCTTTTAGAATCAATCGTGCAGTACATGTCGGGGCGTAGCGCAGCCTGGTAGCGCACCTGCCTTGGGCGCAGGGGGTCAGGAGTTCAAATCTCCTCGCCCCGACCAATAAATTTCTCGCCTTGGGGGAACGCAAGCTATCATCCGCCCATGGCCAGCCAGCCTAGCAAACCCTGAAGACGCTCCAACTGCTTGGAGGAATCCAATGGTCGCCTTCTCGCCGTTTCACTGCGCGTGTCAATCCCTTCAGAAAGTCTCTCCGGCAACCTGGTACGCGCACAGCTTCAAATGGCTAGGCAGGGGATGAAAGACGCCATGAAAAGGATGCACGAGAAGGACCTGAAAGCTACCGAATGCAATTCAGTGATCGAGTATTCCTGACCACGTACGACGGAGACGTCTTGGTGCTCGGATTGGCGTGAAACTGTCGCAAGCCGCTAATCTAAAGCGGTGACGCGCAACCGGCGATGACGCCAGTGACCGATGTGCAAAGATTAAGCGCGACAGGTCGGCGAATGCCTCCCTTAGTCGAGGTGTACCAGGTTCAGTGATCCAAGGAGGCGACCGCGTGCGCGCACAGCCCGGATGGATTGATTACGCTGTAATTGGCATCTATTTCGCGTTCGTCGTGGGAATCGGGTTTTTCCTCAAGAAGAATATTAAGACCAGTACTGACTTCTTTCTCTCCGGCCGTTCTATCCCAGCGTGGATCACGGGTCTGGCATTTCTTTCCGCAAATCTCGGTGCACAGGAAGTAATCGGCATGGGGGCGAGCGGGGCCAAGTATGGAATCGCGACATCGCATTTCTATTGGATCGGCGCAGTCCCGGCAATGGTCTTTATCGGACTTTTTATGATGCCGTTCTATTACGGCTCTCGTGCCCGCTCGGTACCGGAGTATCTCAAACTTCGCTTTGACGAAAAGACGCGGGGGCTTAACGCCATCTCATTTTCCGTGATGACTGTCTTTTCTTCGGGCGTTTCCATGTATGCCATGGGAAAACTGTTGCAACTACTTTTGGACTGGAATTTCAACGCGGCAATCCTGGTTTCGGCGCTTGTCGTATTGGCCTACACTTTTCTGGGCGGCCTCACATCCGCGATTTACAACGAGGTGCTGCAGTTTTTTCTGATTGTGATCGGCTTTATCCCACTCGTGTTCTTAGGAATGAAGGACGTCGGCGGCTGGGGTGGGCTGAAGCTGCGGCTGGCAAGCGACCCAATGGTGCATTCCTGGAAGTATTTGGGACGAGCGAGCGCGAACCCGATGGGCGTGGAATGGTTTGGGATGGTGATGGGGCTGGGTTTCGTCTTGTCTTTCGGATACTGGTGCACGGATTTCCTGGTAGTTCAGCGTGCTCTGGCGGCGGATTCGATGAATGCGGCCCGCCGTACGCCCTTGATCGCTGCGTTTCCGAAGATGTTGTTCCCCGTGCTCGTCGTTCTTCCCGGAATGATTGCCGGGGTCGTTACCGCAGACAATTGGGATAACGTCGCTTCCCCTAAGGCTGTTTCAGCTTCAGTGCTCCAGGCGCCCGAGGTGAAGCCCAGCACTTCGACGCGCGGAAAAGGGCTGATTCCAGCGAAACTGGACGAAAATGGTAGCCCCATAATTAAGAACGGAAGCGTAGTGCTGGACTTTGATCTGGCGACCCCCATGATGCTCGTGCATTATTTCCCCTCCGGAATACTCGGCCTGGGATTGTGCGCTCTATTAGCTTCCTTCATGTCCGGAATGGCGGGCAACACTACCGCCTTCAATACCGTATGGACTTACGATATCTACCAGAGCTACATCAATCGCAGCGCCTCCGACGAGCACTATTTGTGGATGGGAAGAGCATCTACGGTCTTCGGACTGGCGATTTCCGTGGCGGCGGCTTACATCGCACGGCAGTTCAATAACATTATGGATGTGCTGCAGTTGGTTTTCGCTTTCGTCAATGCGCCACTGTTTGCCACCTTCCTGCTGGGCATGTTCTGGAAGCGCGCGACTGGCAACGGTGCTTTCTTCGGACTGCTGGGGGGTACACTCGCCGCTGCAGCACACCACGGTCTAACCCTTCCTGCAGGCTCCGTGCCCGGTATCAAAGGCGGGTTCCTGGGATTGGTCCTTCATCGATATCCCAGCGAGATGGCGCAGAATTTCTGGACCGCGATTTTTGCCTGGACGACTTGTTTTGTTCTGACAGTCATCATTTCTCTGCTGACCAAACCTCGTCCCGACGAACAACTTCTGGGTTTGGTTTACTCTTTGACGCCGAAGCTCAAAGAACAGGGACTGAAATGGTATCAGCAGCCGTCGACTCTAGCCGGAGTGGTGCTGACGGCTGCGCTGATTCTTAACTGGATCTTCTGGTAGCAGCTGACGAATAGAGAGAGGATGGGACGGATTCGGTCGTGCAACAAAATTAATTGTGGGATTCGACATTCGACTACCAATCGGAATCATGTTTAGTACCTTCGGTCTGCTTCTGGCCGCATACGGTGCAGCGACTCGAGGAAGTGATATCTATGCCCGCCAGTCGCTAGGCATCAACGTGAATCTTTGGTGGGGAATGGCGATGCTGGCATTCGGTCTGGCTATGCTGCTCTTGGCGCGGCGCGGATCGAGGCTGCAGGCCAAGCAGAGGCTTGGCCCGCCACGGAAGAGCTAAGTCCCGGCAATGGTCGCTGCAACGATAGCACGTTCAAGGTTTGCTTAGGATGGCTGGAGACCGGCGATCCTCGTTGAGCCTCGGCATGCATGAAACGAATCTAGTCGCCGAAGAGCGGGCTCACGTGCTGGCACGGAAATTTGCTGGCATGTTCGGGGAATCCCCGCGGATTTATCAAGCACCCGGACGAGTGAATCTGATTGGCGAGCATACCGATTATAACGACGGGTTGGTGATGCCGGCGGCAATCGGGTTTTACACTTGGGCCGCGATTGCTCCACGCTCTGACCGAAAAGTCATCATTCACTCGGAGAATTCTTCAGCATGTACCGAGTTCGATCTGAATGACCTGCCATCAACCCGCGTGGGCCAGTGGAGCGACTACGCAATCGGAGTTGCGAAAATGCTCGCGGCGTCGGAAAGCAGGTTATCCGGTGCCAACCTGCTCATCGCTGGCAACGTCCCACAGGGCGCTGGGTTGAGCTCGTCCGCGTCTATGGAAGTCGCCGTCGGCTATGCGCTGTTGGAGGTGACTGGTCAAACCATAGACCTGGCCAAGCTCGCTCGACTGTGCCAGCAAGCCGAAAATGAGTTTGTCGGAGCGCGCTGCGGAATCATGGATCAGTTCATTGCCTGTCATGGAAAACGCGATCATGCATTATTGCTGGATTGCCGCTCTATGGAATATCGCCTTTTGCCCCTGCGCGGAGACGCGCGCCTGGTGATATGTAACACCATGATTAAACACAATCATGCCACCGGGGAGTACAACCGGCGGCGATCCGAGTGCGAGGCCGGAGTCGGATGTATCGCTAAGCATCATCCGAGCGTGCGGGCCTTACGGGACGCATCACTTGCCGATCTTGTGGTGTGTCGCTCAGAGTTGCCGGAAACGATTCTGCGCCGGTGCCGTCACGTCATCCAGGAAAACATCCGCGTCCTCGAAGCCGCCGCGGCACTGGAGCAAGAAGATCTCGAGACCTTTGGCGAATTGATGGGTCAATCGCATCGGAGCCTGCGCGACGACTTTGAAGTAAGTTGCCGGGAGCTCGATCTTATGGTGGAGCTCGCTATGCAAGCCCAGGGCGTATACGGAGCACGCATGATGGGCGGAGGTTTTGGCGGCTGCACCATCAATCTGGTCCGTTCCGATTACGTTGAATCATTCAAGTTGACTGTAAGCGAGGCTTACGAGCAATCCACAGGTATGAAGCCAGACGTTTACGTCTGTACCGCTGCCGATGGAGTGGGCCAGACGCTTTGACAGGCATTGCCGCATGGATGCGCGCGACTCGATGAATCGAATCCAATCGACAACATCTCCGCATCGTCGTTTCAATCCCCTCATTCGGGAATGGGTGCTGGTTGCGCCTGACCGCACCCAGCGACCCTGGGAAGGCCAGCTCGAAAACATTTCCAGTCCTGCCCAAGTGACCTTTGATCCCGCTTGTTATCTCTGCCCTGGCAACGTGCGCGCTGGCGGCGAGAAGAACCCGCCTTATACCGGGACTTTTGTTTTTGATAATGACTTTGCTGCGTTGAAGCCCGAAACCCAGGCTTGGGAGGTTGAGGAAAAGGGACTTTTGATTGCCCGCAGCGAAGCCGGCCGATGTCGCGTAGTTTGTTTTTCACCCCGTCACGATCTGACCATTGCACGAATGGCAGTGGTGGAACTACGACGCGTGGTGGACACCTGGTGCGACGAGTTTTCTGAACTGGGAAGCGAGCCGCGCATCCGATCGGTGCAAATCTTCGAGAATCGCGGGGCGATGATGGGGTGCAGCAATCCGCATCCGCATGGGCAGATTTGGGCCAACGAATTTTTGCCCAACGAATTAGCGAAAGAGTTGCGGTCACTTGGCGAATATCAGCAAAGGCATGCCTCTACCCTGCTGGCGGATTATCTGGAGTTGGAACTAGAGCAGAAAGAACGACTGGTTTTGACCAACGATCACTTTGTTCTTCTCGTGCCATTCTGGGCCGTATGGCCTTTTGAGACTCTGCTGATCAGTCGAAGAGCTGTTACGGCGATGGACAAACTGACCGACGAGGAGCGCACGGGCTTGGCCGAGATACTGCGGCAGACGACCATTCGCTACGACAATCTATTCCAAACCTCGTTCCCATACACCATGGGTTTTCATCAGCGGCCAACCGATGGCGATGCTCACGTGGAATTTCATTTGCATGCACATTTCTATCCACCGCTGCTACGGTCAGCGACGGTGAGAAAGTTTATGGTGGGCTACGAGATGCTGGCGATGCCGCAGCGCGACATCACGCCCGAGGCCGCCGCCAAACTCCTACGCGGAGTATCGGACACGCATTACCTGGACCAATCGAAGGCATGAGCAGCTTGAATATCTGTCCAGGCTTCGGGTAGCTGCCATCATCGTCGCGCTTTCAGGTCAGCGCTGAAATTACTGTGCCAGCATATTGGCAACAACCACGACATTGGGCCTGGTGATGCCGGCTGTCGAGCGACGAGCTCGAGGGGCGCGCGACGGCGAGTCTCCGCTGCCGGGGAGATGAGTTAAGCGCGGCCCGAGGGAGAGTTAAGTTCGATCTCCAGTTCACCCAGGGCAAGGCCAGCGTCGCAGTTGATGTCGTACGGACCAAGTTGCTCCGACTTCTGGATCACCGCGCGCATCTCGCTCTTACGCTATTGACTCGGCGGCACGATCTTCTTGACCACGTTGTAACCCTCAACCCGCAAAGAAGCACGGCCACCGTCCAAAGCGGAAGTTGCAAATTTGGCCGCGAGTGTTCGTGCTTCGTGAGGATAGAGGGTGATGTAATTGTCCCCGTAGGTGATGGGCAGGACTTCCTCGCCATCGGCTCCCTTTGTAACCTCTGCGCGCAGGAAGAAGGCTATGTGATTGGTGCGGTTTGTGAGGGTGATTTTGGCGGTGCTTTCCCCGTTCGCCGCGGAGATGACGCTCGCAATTCTTACTTCACTCCGGGGCATGGTATCTAGTGCGGTCAGGTCGGCCCACTTCACGAGCTTTGTCGTGAACTGGTCGTCGTTTTTAGGACTGCCCAGGTCGTCGTCCGTTGTAGATTCCCAGTAAGTGTTATCGGCGAGAACGCTGCCGTCAGCTGCGCTCATGCGGCAACGGACGAAATAGGTTGAGCTGAGACCTGAAATCCGCGCCACCGACATCGCTACGAGCGACGAATAAGGAGCGACCTCTATATCTTTCGTTTCGTTCACATACTTGCGGGTTCCATCGACGTTGTAAAAAGCCACCGACACATTGACGTGCCGTAGCGGCTCAGCAGTTTGATTCACGGCGTACACCTGAGCAGTGCTGCGGTCGGCGGTCGCATAGTAGTCCCACACCACGCTAACCGGTCGCATCGCCTTCTTGGCCCCGAAATAACCGCCGCCCTGCTTGAAGTAGTAGTCGAAGAGATGTCCGAAGAAGGATGGCCAGGGGCTGTTCATCATCCAATGCATCACCATTTTTCGGTTGGACCAGTGGGTTGCGTACGCTTCGTATTGCGCGCGAACATCTTCGTAGTAGGCCAACTGAGCTTTCTTTGCCAGTTCGTCCGCGCTGTCGGTCGGGCCGTACCGCTGATCGATTGCTCTACGAATATTCGCCAGCGTATTGTTGCCTCCCTCATTTCCGCCCGCGTGAAAGTACCAGTAGTCATCGGGAGGCCAAACGTGATCGGCAGGAATGAACTTCTTTAGGCTTTCCAGAGGCGGGATGGTTTCATTGTCGCCTTCTTCGGCAGAGGATCCCCGGGCAGGGCCGTAGATATCGCTGAACCAATAGTAAGGCGGCCGCCACACGTAAGGGCCGACCATGTGAATGCCGCTCCATGTGCGGTTTCTCTCCGCCACCGTATCCACAATGGCGTTCTGCCAGTGGAGCTCTTTTTCTATCTGGTGATAGTCATGGAGAACCGGGTCGGGAGGCAGGCTGTCGCTCCCATTTGCCCAAAGCACGACCGCCGGATGTGCGCGCAATTCATTCAGGCGCGCGCGCAAGCTGGCCCGGGCAACCCACTGATCTTCGGCGCTCCACAAACTCCAGTGCTCCCATTGCATGCAGCACATCCAGCCCAGCATGACGGGGATACCTTCCCGATCAGCGCGATCAATCATGGTCTCCTCCGCAATCTTCAGCTCCCACCGGATGAGATTCAAGCCGAGGTCTTTGATATAGCTCATGACGGCAGCGTCCCGGTCGGGGTCGTTCTTGAAAAGGAGATCTGGAGTGTAGGCCGCGCCGCGGATCAGGTAATCGCGGCCGTTGATCTGAAGGTAGAAATTGCCTCCGCCGCTGCCAATATCAGGGAAGCTGTTGTCCTGATCACGGGCTTGCGTGACTTTGCGAATCCCAAAATCAATTTCCTGAGAGTCAGAAGTCTTCGCATCCGACGCGAAATCCATTTTCAGGTGATAGAGGTTCGGCTTGCCCCAGCGGTAAGGCCACCACAGCTCAGCATCCGGAACCGAGAGCTGAGCTACCTCGGCAGGAGTAAATGCGACTTCGGCCGTTTCCGACGCCCGCAACGTGATGTTTTTTTCGAAGACGATTGTCGTCTTCCCTGCTAGCGAGATCTCGCCTTTAAGAACCCCTGACACGCGCTTCTGATTATGGTTGTGCAGATCACAGTACACCGTAAGAGCAGCAGGAGTGAGCGCCGGCAAGGGTAGATCGGTGACGACATAAGGATTGCGAATCGTAACCGAGCCGGTTGTGCTCAGGAAAACACGCTTCCAGACTCCGGCGTTGCGATCAGGCACGAACGGAATGTTTACCTTGTGCGTCGGATCGTGGTAGCCGATGTACTTCCAATTGATCCAGTCGAGCCAGCTGTCAGCCAACTCAACCGGATGGTCACCGACTACGAAGCCATCTTCGGAGAGCAGTCCTCTCTCCGGAGTGATCTTCACAGCCAGCACATTGGGCCCGTCCACACGAATAAATTGCGTGACATCAAACTCAAATCTGTCGTACATGCCGACAACCTGCGACGAATCCGCGACTTTGTGGCCGTTGAGCCAGATGTCTGCTCGATAGTTAATGCCTTTGAAGATGAGGGAGTACAGGTCGCGCCCCGCAGGCGCAGAAAAGGTCGTGCGATACCACCAGTCTTGCTTCCAAAGGTCTCCCGGCGCGGTGAGATTCATTCCGTAGTACAGATTCTTGTAAACTCCGTTGTCTTCGAGCACTTGCAAGACTGTGGCGGGCATGTGCTTGACGACGTACCAGCGGGAAGCGTCGTAGCTAGCCTGGGAGATCGAAGCTTCATCCCCTGAAATATTGTTGGCGGAGGCTATCCTCCAGCCGCTCTCCAGTTCAGTCAGGTTGGAAGATTGGGGAGAGGCGAAAGCCCGCGCCAAAAGAATCAGGGCAAGACACAGCACGAGCTTTACGCACTTATGTTTTCGCTGCATTTGTTGAATATCCCTTCCGTTCTGTTCAGCCTTTAAAACGAAAGCTTCAGTGCGAACTGAATCTGACGGGGGTCGCGGGCCGCCGTCAGGAATCCAAATTCTGGAGTGCCGAAGGTGGTAGTGTTGATCTGCCGGCATCCTTTTGCGCTCGCACGAAGGTCGGGAGACCAAGCAAAAGAATGACTACGGCGAAAACTATCAGGCGGCAACTTGCCAACCTCGGCATCGCGATCCTCCTTGAGCGGTATAGTGAAGCCGTGGCAGACGTCCCTGCAAGTGGAAGTGGCGCGCTGAATCCTTTTCCGCGCGAACAAATTTTGCTGGTATAGTTACGAACGCTTACTTTTACTTTCGTTATATAACCCTTGTCAAGGTAAAAAAGGGCACGCTTGGCAAAACCCGGCTGGGCGACATCGCCCGACGGAAAAACTTGGACGCACACGGTCACGCATGGAAGCTATGTGCGGGAACTCCGGGTCCCTTTCGCAGAAGCGGAAGGAGTAGGAACCGATGGCACGCTGAAATGAAAAGAATTCGAAAGTCGGATTGCTCGGGGGCGAAGCATGAGCATGCTGCATAAAACCACATCCCTCAGCGTGATCTTCCTCAGCTTGTGGGCCGGAGCACAAGATACTCGACCGTCTCCCACTCAGTCTCCAGAGATCGGTTACAAGTCCGCTGCCGATGCAGATCAGAAAAAGACGCTGCTCCTGAAAGACTTTAACCCGACTTCGATGCTGCATGCCGCTGCCCACAAAGTCGAGCGGGCCAAATATTACGTGATCGACGTACACAATCACGTCAACGACGCGCAGGGAATCGACGATCCCATGCCTCCACGACGGGTAATTGAGGCCGGCAACCGCGGAGGGCGCGAGAGTTTTTCTTGAAGTATCATGACCGGATCATGTTCGGCACCGACAATGGCATGGACGAAGAAATGTACCGAAACCACTTTCGCTGGCTGGAAACAGCAGATGAATATTTTGACTATTGGGGATATCCCGGACAAGGGCGGTTGGAAAATATACGGGATGGAATTGCTGATACCGTGCTCGAGAAGGTTTATCCCCTGAATGCGAAGCGGCTCTTCCATCAGTTCAGAGGCGGAGCACAGGAACGAAAGGCAAGCCAATGAAACAGCTCTACTATCGGACTATAAGCTGCGCTCGCTCGCGGAAACTCATCGTTGTCGCCATGGGAACGATGTTGCTGCTCGCAGGTTGCACCCGGACAGCGACGAAGCAGGCTCAACCTCACTCAGAACCCTCCAACATCTCGGTCGTGGTAACACCCGGCGGTCCGGTCGTGCTAACCAGCAGCACCGCTGAATTCCAAATTTTGCCCTCTGGATATATCCAAGCCTTGCTATTGAAAGGTGGACAGCGACTTAGCCTCGATGACCCGCGCCAGGGCAACCCCGAGGAGAGCGACTACCTGGTGCAGGATGGCAAAGAAATTCATTTCACACTGGATTTCGGCCAAACAAAAATTAGCGAATCCATCGGGAAGCTCGGACGCGGGAAGCATGTAGAAATTCCAGCCCAGCCCATCGGGCCTTCTGGCACAAGTCTTCGACGGACATTGCATGTCGAAGTCTATGACGACTTCCCAAATATTCTGCTC
>QIAN01000044.1 GCA_003225005.1 Acidobacteriota bacterium
TCGATCGAATGGGCGAGCGCGCCAGAGAGAGCGTTTCCCGCGTTTCGCCATACGCTTTTGCGTGTAACGTGGAACTGCTGTATCAAAGGGTGAGGCCATCGAGAAGTTTGAGCGACTAGATGCCCGAGCACTCTCGTTATCGGCGTCCTATTGTTGTCGGCGCACTTCCTCCGCCTGTGCATGGTGCATCTATAATTAACGAGGCAGTGCTGTCGACCTTATCAGGCCGCGGCGAACTGGTTCGCTCGATTAATTTATCCCCCGGCACTCTTACCAGAGGACTTCATGGACGCAGCATCCGCGCGTTCGCTGCGCTAAGTGGCTTGCTGCGCCTACTCATCTACTGTCTGCGCAGGGAGGCTGGGTCGCTGTATATCGGACTTTCCGGGGGTACCGGACTGGCAATCGATCTTTGCTTCATGGCAGCAGCGAGGGCGTTCAGGTTACCCATATATGTCCATCACCACAGCTTCAAATACTTGAATCAACGTAGTGCCCTGGCGCGTATTGCGTTTAGCGTTGCGGGACCTCGGTCGACTCACATCGCGCTATGCACGAACATGGGTTCGTTACTCAAAGAATCCTATGGCGTTTCCAAGGTGTGCATCATTTCGAATGCAGCATTTGTTGATAACCACGCGGAATACGACGGTCGGAACTTACCACGCAGTCCGATGGCGCTTGGTTTTCTTGGCAATATTTCCCGAGAGAAAGGCATCTTTGAATTCCTCGCGACCCTCGGTCTATTAAGATCGGCAGACCTTCAGGTCGCTGCATTGGTAGCCGGACCATTTCTAACCAACAACGTTCGTACTCAGGTGCTCGCCGAGACTCGAGATATGCCAGACGTTGTTCTCGCTGGCCCTGTTTTCGGGAGTGCGAAGGACGAATTCTTTCGGAAGATCGATGTATTGCTATTTCCTTCTTCCTACGAACATGAAGCGGAGCCTCTTACGATCCTCGAGGCAATGTCTCGTGGAGTACCAGTGATCGCATGGGACCGCGGGTGCATATCACACTTGGTAGATGGCGACGCCGGAGTTTCCATCCCACGTGATGCGTCCTTTTCAAAGACGGCAGCGGCGCGCATCCTCGACTGGAACAACCACCCCCATTACTATGGACGCACTTCACAAGCGGCACTGAAGCGATTTACTGATCGACGCGAGGCAGCGTTACAAGCGGTAAACGTCGTTGTCGGCGCGCTGTTGAAGAAAGGAGATACTGCCTTCACAATCTCGTGAAACTTGAGTTGGTCAAACGATGATGCTTTTCAGAGCAGCAGCAGCATTAATTAGCTGGCCTCTTTTCTCGTTGACATCCTTTCGCGTCGTTTCGACTCTCGCGCGACAAGGGATAGAGCCAAAGGTGGTGATCGACGTGGGAGCCAACGCTGGTCAGTTTGCGATCGCTGCCGCGAAGCTTTGGCCAAGATGCCAAGTCCATTCATTTGAGCCCGTGCCTGATTCGGCAAGAGCATTGGCACGCAACTGCGAGACACTACCTTCAGTTGCCGTCTACGAGACCGCGCTTGGCGAGCGCGAAGGGACCGCGCAAATTCACGTGAATCGCCATTCCCACTCGAGCTCCATATTGCCGCTCGGTCTCGCCCACCGCCGCGCATTTCCCGAAGCCGAGGAAGTCGGCACGATAACAGTGAAGGTGGTCACCTTGGATTCCTTCCTTGCCAACCTGGAAGTCAGCGCGCCAGTGCTGCTGAAGCTTGACGTTCAGGGGTACGAATTGAATGTAATTCGAGGAGCGAGCCGATTTCTCGGTCGGGTCGACTACGTCCTCGCCGAAACATCATTCAAACCGATGTACGACGGTGAACCGCTCTTTCCTGAACTACTAGCTGAGATGGCGGGCCGAGGATTCGATTTCCTGCGCCCAGTCGATTGGATGAAGGATCCAAGAACCGGGGAAGTCCTTCAGATGGACGCCCTGTTCGCCCGCCGGACCGCATAACGTGCAATTTCTACAGAAAATTGTCATATCCCGGCGTCCGATGAGGGTGTTGGCGTCAATAAGACGTTCAGGGGGTTGGCTATGCAGGCTGGTTCTGTTCCAATAGGAGCACTATTCCTAAGAACCAAAGGCGCACTCGGCCCGGGGGGGACGGTGACAAGCAGGATTCTTGTTCACGATTATCCGGGGCATCCGTTCCAGGCGCAGCTCAGTCGCAAGCTCGCCTCCCGCGGTCATGAAGTTCTCCACGTCTATTCGCAATCGGTACTGATCCCGCAGGGAGCAGTTCGCAGGTCCGAAAGCGATCCAGCGACGCTTGGTTTCTCCGGGATTCGGCTTTCGTCGGTCATCGACAAGCAGGCCTACGTGCAGCGCTACTTCCAGGAGCGTGCGTACGCAAAGCTCCTCGAGAAGGAAATTCGCCGGTTTCAGCCCGAGATCGTTCTGTCCTCGAGCACGCCGCTCGACGCGCAGGCCGCTGCGCTGCGCGCGGCTCGTTTGGTCGGGGCCGGATTCGTGTTTTGGTTGCAGGACCTCCAAGGTATCGCGATCGAGCGGCTTCTCGGTGCTCGTTTCAATGGCATGGGACGCATGGTCGGGCGCTATTACACGGGGATGGAAAAGCGATTGCTCCGCGCCAGCGATGCTGTAATTGCGATCACCGAGGACTTCAGCAGAACGCTGAAGGACTGGGGAGTCGATGCCGGCACCGTACGTGTTATCCCGAATTGGGCGTCGATGGATGAGCTGCCTCAGCGCCCCAAGGACAATCCCTGGTCGCGGGCGAACGGGCTGGCGGACCGCTTTTGTTTCGTCTACACGGGGACGATCGGTCTAAAGCACAACCCGGAACTCTTGTTGCGTCTCGCCCTGGCCTACAAAGACCGGACGGACGTGTGCGTGGTGGTCGTCTCCAAGGGCGCTAAAACGGAGTGGCTGAAAAAGCGCAAGGCTGAGCTCAAGCTCGAAGGCCTGCGGATCATCCCGTTCCAGGAATATGCGGACGTGCCGGACGTCATGGGGACTGCGGACGTGCTCGTCGCAGTTCTCGACGCCGATGCGAGCGGTTTTTCGGTGCCGTCGAAGGTTCTGTCGTACCACTGCGCCGGCCGTCCGATTCTGCTATCTGTGCCGGACGAGAACCTGGCGGCGAGGATCGTGAGGCAGGCGCAGAGCGGCCGCGTCGTCATGCCGTTGCACATGGCCGGATTCCTGGAAGCCGCCGAAGAATTGCGAGCGTCTTCAGCGCTGAGAGCGAAGTTCGCCGAGAACGCGTTGCGATATGCGAGGCAGGTTTTCGATCTGGACCGCATTACAGACCGGTTCGAGTCGCTGATCAGATCAGTGCTTGCGCACGATGTCCCCGGGGAGCTCGAAGATGAGCGTCCTGAAGCCGTTTAGCACGTTGATCTCGGCGTTGCAGCGTCTGCTGGACGCTGGCCTCGTCGTCATCACGCTGTACGGCGCCTGCGCAGCGCTCGACCAGGAGTGGAGCGCCCAGCTCACTCTGGCGTCGGCGTCGGCGGCGCTCCTGTTTTTTCTGATTGCGGAGGTTTCGCATCTCTACGGATCGTGGCGTCTGAGGTCGATGGACGATGAGTTCAAGACCGTTCTGGCGAGTTGGGGAGGAACCTGTGCCGCACTGGTTGTGGCGGCATTCCTGCTGAAGGTGTCCGCCAACTACTCGCGGCTTGCCACCGTGGCGTGGTTCCTGATGACACCGTTGGTGCTGCTGTCTTCCCGGATAGTCGTCCGCGGGCTGTTGCGCTGGCTGCGCAGGAGCGGCGCCAACACCCGAACCGTTGCGGTGGCAGGTTCGTCTTCTCTCGCAGAGGCGATCGTGCGTGAGCTCGCGCATTCTGCGAGCTTCGGCGTACAGGTCATCGGGGTTTTCGACGATCGCTCGCACGAGCGGCTGCAGAAAGACGGCGCCGGCTCGTCTCGCTGCGTCGGCTCGCTGGCCGACCTGGTCGAGCAGGCGCGTAGCGGCGATCTCGATTACGTGTTCATCGCGCTGCCAATGCGTGCCGAGAAGCGCATTGTGGAACTGACCAACCGCCTCGCCGACACGACCGCGTCGGTTTACGTGATTCCCGATCTGTTCATGTTCGACCTCATGCGAGCGCGCTGGACCATGCTCGGTACGCTGCCGATGGTGAGCGTTTACGAGTCGCCGTTCGATGGTTTCAACGGCGGCCTGAAGCGCGCGGAGGATCTATTTCTGGGAACGCTGTTTCTCGCCATCGCCGCCGTGCCGATGCTGCTGATCGCGCTTGGTATCAAGTTGACGAGCCGGGGGACGGTGCTGTTCAGGCAGAAACGCTATGGGCTCAATGGACACCTCGTCGAGGTTCTCAAGTTCAGGACAATGGATGCCTCGGACGATGGGGTCGAGGTGCCGCAGGCGCGTTTCAGCGATTCGCGGGTGACGCCTTTTGGCCGCTTCCTGCGCTCGACGTCGCTCGACGAGCTGCCGCAGCTCTTCAACGTGCTGAGCGGCGAAATGTCGCTTGTCGGGCCGCGGCCGCATGCGGTCGCTCACAACGAGCAATTCCGGCGCCTGATTCACGGTTACATGCTGCGCCACAAGGTCAAGCCCGGGATCACCGGCTGGGCGCAGATCAACGGCTGGCGCGGGGAAACGGACACGCTGGAAAAGATGCGCCATCGCGTCCAGCACGACCTCGAGTACGTGCGCAACTGGTCGCTGCTGCTCGACCTGAAGATCCTCTGCGTGACGCTCGGCGCGGTGCTCTCGCGCAAGAACGCTTACTGACGATGAAATACCTCGTTCTCGCCGTCATCCTCTTCCTCGCCGGCGTCGGGCTGACGCAGATCGAGCGCGGGGACCGGATATTCACGCCGGTGGTCCGCCTGCGCACCTCCGACGGGTTGTTCATCACTCTCGTCCAGAAGGCGAGCCCGAAGCGAAGTGCCTGTCGCGAAGCAATCGACCGGTTCGTAGGTGCGCTGGACACCACCTGCACCTCTTGCTTCATCGAATCGACCGATTGCGCCACCAAGCTGGAAGGAGTCGACCGCGCTCTGGCAAATAACGAAAGCCTGCCCATGCACACCATCTCCGCGGAAGGCATCCGCATGGCCATGCTCGGACCGCCGCAGCGCGTTCAGGCGGAGTGCGAAGGCATGGCGGCGCAGATGGTGCGCCTCGGCATGAAAAGCGCGGCGTGCGCCTTCCCCAGGGTCCCGGGGGGCGTTCATTGACGATTTATTGCGTTTTTAGACCGATTGGCATTGCGCATCGGGCGCGACGTGAATGAGAATCGGGTAACGCCATAAGGGAAGGCCCAGAGGGAAATCCAAAATGGTTCGTTTTCTTGCAGGAATTGCGTTGGCCGTAGCGCTGCCGCTGGCCGCTTACGCCAACGGCGTGGTCCAGTCGATGAAGGACGATGTTCGGGCCGGTCCCGTGGGCCAGACGGCCAGAACGGTGGCTGTGGACCAGCGCCTCACGCCCGGGACGGCGGTGGTGACGGGAGCCGACGCGCAGGTCGTCCTGCGCTTCGAGGACGACCAGCAGGTCGTGCTCAACCAGAACACCGAGTTCCGCATCGTCGATTTCCGCTATGACGCGAGCGATGTGGACCGCACGGTGTTCGACCTGGTCAGGGGCGCGCTGCGGATGGCCTCGGGCGCGATAGCGGGGCGCAACCGACAGGTGGTTGCGCTGCGCACGCCGCAGGCGACGATCGGCATCCGCGGCACCGACTTCATGGTGGCGCTCGTCAATCCGGCGTACATCTCGGTGCTCCAGGGCGCGGTCACCGCGACCAATGCCGCCGGGACGGTGGCGCTCGGCGCCGGGACCTTCGGCTCCGTCGCCACTTCGGCGGCGCTGGCGACCGCGATCCCGGCTTCGGCGCTGCCGGCGGCCGCTTCGACGGCCTTCAGCAGCATGAGCGCGGCGGCCGGCGTCGCCGCGGCAGGCGGCGCGGCCGAGGGTGCGGCGGGAACGGGCGCGGCCGGCGGCGCGGGCGGCGTCGGCGCGGCCGGGGTCGCGGCGGGAGCCGCGGCGGCGGCCGGGCTCGCAGCGAGCACCAGGAAGTCGAGCACGTCCTCGCACCACTGACCATAGCTGCCGACCGCGCCATCGCTCAGGAAAAGGCCCCCATGCGGGGCCTTTCTCTTTTGGGCGCCTCGCTTTTTCTCGCCGCGCTGCTGCCGGCGCCAGTTCTCGCCGCCGAGCCGAGCGTCACCGGGCAAACCGGGCTAATCAGCATGCCCGACGCGCGCTTCGCGCCGGAGGGAAGCTGGCGCACCGGCATGAGCTTCATGCGCCCGTACCAGGCGCTCTGGACGAACGTCACGCTGTTCCCCTGGATGGAAGGCTCGTTTCGCTACACGCGCATCTACCACGTGCCGGGCTTCCCCGAAGAGCAGGCCATCGGCTACGGCGACTTCAAGGACAAATCCTTCGACGCGAAGCTGCAGCTCGTTCCCGAGCGGGGAGCCTGGCCGGCGATCGCGCTGGGAGCGCAGGACGCCGGCGGCGGCACCGGGATCTT
>QIAN01000329.1 GCA_003225005.1 Acidobacteriota bacterium
CGGGCAGGTGCTAGCTCCAGTCGCACAAGACGCCAAAGAGTATGACAGCAAGTGGGAACCGAAAGTGGCCAAACTTCCTGTGGTGATCAGCTTTCCGGGCGCCGAATTGAAATCGAGAGACGTAGTAGTGGGCCTCGAGATTGGCGGCGCGGCACGCGCTTATCCCTGGGAAACGGTTGTCAAGCAATCACCGATCATCGACCATGTTCACGGCACGCCGGTATTGCTGGTCGTGGGGCCGGATGGAAAATCATTTCGCACGTTCGTCAGCCGGGTGGACGATAAAGACGCGGAATTCTTCTTGAAGGGCGATACAAAAGACTGGGCGCTGCTGGACTCCGCCACCGCCAGCGAGTGGAACTTTCAAGGCTGCTCCGCTTCGGGCGCGGCGCAAGGAAAATGCCTGGCGCGTATTCCCGCGCTGAAAGATTATTGGTTCGACTGGCGCAGTTATCACCCGGACACGACGATTTACAGGCACTAGACGGCACGAATCACCACACAACGGCGGGAGGGCTCTCATTGTCAGCGATTCACGCCATCTTCTGGGACGTGGGTGGAGTGCTCCTCACCAACGCCTGGGACCGGGTCCAGAGGATGAGCGCGCTGGAGCGGTTTCATCTCGATGAAGAAGAGTTTCATGACCGCCACGAGATGGTCATCTCATCTTTTGAGCGCGGCAAAATCACGTTGGACGAGTATCTCGATAGGACGGTGTTCTATCGCGCGCGGCCCTTCCCGCGAGAGGCCTTCAAAGACTTCATGTTCTCGTTGTCGCAGCCTCTGACGGATGTTCTGAACTTTGCCCGGTCGCTTGCGGAGTCGAACAAGTATTTCATGGGCACAATTAACAATGAGTCGCGAGAGCTGAATCTCTATCGCATCGAAAAGTTCGGGCTGCGCCGGATTTTCCAACTCTTCGTCAGTTCCTGTTTCGTCGGCCTGCGCAAACCGGAAAGCGGAATCTATCGCCTCGCGCTGGAAATCACGCAAAGACCTGCTGATGAATGTTGCTTCGTCGACGATCGCGCCCTGAATCTGGAGATCGCCGCGAAGTTAGGCATGCACACGATCGAGATGCAGAACGTCGAGCAATTGAAGAAGGACTTCGAAAAGTTAGGCGTGGGTCGTTGAGAGCTTATCGGCGCTCGAGCTTTTTACGCGCTCTTTCGTGGCAGGTTGGTCTTCAATCCCTGACCGGAAGCACTGGTGGCGGTTGTAGTGTCAGACTCCTGACCAGCGAGCGTCAGATCGCTGGACCAGCAATCAGCGGCCAGCTTCCACTCCCCGTTACTCTGACGCGAAAACACCCAGAGATACTTGCCACGCTCTTCGCGTCTCTTACCCGTGGCCGAGGGCACCAAAGCTTTGCAGCGGCCAGCTTCGTATGCCATGTCGCCAACCACGTCCACGCGTGTGGGTTCAACTTCAACCTCTCCTAAGCCGGTATCCAGCGCGGAAAAGAAGAATTCACGAACCGCTGCTGCGCCTCTGACCGGCGGGAGGTTAGTGCGCAGCACCAGCGCGTCAGTGATGTAGAGATCGAGCAGATCATCGAGCTGCCGGGTGTTGCAGGACAAAACCCATTCCTGGGTAAGGCGGCGCACTGCTGCCTCAGCGCGGCTCATCGACTCGCCTTTGGCTGCGGCCGTCAATCGTAGTTTGTCGGCTTCGCGGGAAATTTCGGCTGGGGGACGAGCGACCGCGCCCTCCTGTCCGGCCGGAAAATAATGGTGGTGATAGTGATGGTGATAATGGTGCGTGCCATGGAGCGCTTCTCGAGATCTGGGCCTTGGCGGGGCCGCTGCTTCCGGTTGGGCTTCCAGTGAAACTTCGTGTTTCGATTCTTCGATCTCGTCTACCGGAAGGCCGCACATGCCGCAGAACTTATTACCTTCACGGTTCTGATATCCGCAAACTGGGCAGAGGCCGCTCAGCCCATGCCCGCTAAATTCCGTTGCGGCATCTTCTGTGCTTTCCTCGACATCGGTCTCGGCAGCCAGGCGCTGAACCGCCTGCAGCGCGGCAGCAATAGAATCCTGATGTTTCGGGCGTCTCCTCTCGGGAGCCAGCCGCTTCGGCATGTCTTCGAGGTTGGCACTGCCGTCGGAAGCCATCCGCGACGGCGGAAACCCTGCCTTGTTAGGAACTTGTTTATCCTTATCCACCGTGCCCGTCCACCATACCCATTCCTTGCGCCATTTTAGCCCAAACCGGGGCAGCTCAACGGCTGGAAAACTCGATTTTGCCCTCGGTCTCTGTCGGCACGCCATTGCAGGTTGCGGGACGATATCTCCAGAAGCGGACGGTTCGTAATACGTTGCGGTCGCCTCTCGGCCCAGCACTCTCCAGTATGAGTGGACTGTGCACCCGTCCATCGATCCCAATGATGAAACTGACTTTCACCTTTGTGCCGTCTTTCGCTGCGGGCAGTAGGGGGTTGGGAGTGGCCAGGGCTTCGGGCGGCTGCGTATCTTCACATCGCGAGCGCGCGTCAGCATGCAGCACATCGTCGAACTGAGAGTCACGGGCTGGGATTCTCCAGATTTTTTTCTCGTTCTCCGCCAGCGAGATCCGTCTCGCTGGCCCGGCAGAATTACTCCGTGAGCCTGCACAAATCGTAGGAACAACTAGAAGCACAACCACCGGCCAGAAGCGAGGAAGCATACCAGAGCACCCTCCCTTGAAGGGGGTTCAATCTCACCCAGAACTTCTATCGGCAAGCCGAGGGCCAAGGAGGAGTGAATATATATCCCTTGTTTGTCAGTGTTTGCAACCCATGACGCGGGTTGGCAGGGCCTCGATGTGAAACTGGTTGCACGATGTGAAACAGGTTGCACCTGGATGTTGGGCACAAAAACGCCACAGCATCTCTGACAACTTGGAATCAAAAAGCGAAAGTCGCCTGCAAGTCGATGCGCCGATTCGCTGAACCGCTGGAGAATGGTCCGCCCTGAAGTGCATTCGGCAGGTCAAAGAAGGTTGAGCCCAGAATGCCGCTGGGATTCGCCAAGTTCACTTTGTTCAATACATTCCGCGCTGAAACACCAAGCGTCAAACTATACCGACGGTCGCTGGCGCTGGGCATGCCTCCCATAGCACCGCCTCCGAATAATGGACCGTGGCCATGGCCGCCGCCACCGCCGCCTGCGCGTCCGCCCTCAATGGCCCCGCCGCTGGGAGTCGCTTTGTTTGGCGCCTTGGGGCCGAATCCAAAAGTCTTGGTAAGTCGCAGGTTCAACGCGAAGTGTGCGGGACCGGTACCATAGTTGATGGGGAGAGCTCCCTCAGGGATCGACGCCAGATCCGGCCTCGCATCGAACGTCCCCAGAGGTGTGCAATAAACATTCGAAGACGGGGGCGGCACTACAGTGGAGCAGGTCGCTCGGGTCAGCAATCCAGGACGATCATTGAACACTGAATCACCGTTTAGATCGTTGGGCGAGGTGATGTTAAAGGGCGAACCTGAACTCGCCACCATGAACGGGCTGAGTCGAAACGCATAGGGAAGAGCGAACGTGCCGCCGAAGAATAGCCGGTGGCGGGTGGCGAACGACGCGCGGCCGTAGTCGCGGCTGATGTGATAAGAGTTGGAAGGAAAGCTGGAAACCCCCGAGACGTCACTGTTGGCGTAGTTGAGCGTGTAAAAACCAAACAGTTGGATCTTCGATCCCACTCGCACGTTGGTATTAACGATCAGTTGGTCCTGCTGAAAGTTGCCTCCGGAAACGTATTCGAAGATGTTTCCCGCGCTGGGATTGGGGCGCAGCTTACTGCCGGGCGTCCCCGGAACAGGCGCGTTGGCGTTGATGGTAAGCAGTTGATCGAAGCCGCGAGAGTTCAGGTAGGTGACCGACAAAGTTGCCGACTTGCTAAGTTGCCGCTCGCCGCTGACCGCCGACTGTAGAGTGTAGGGCGCACGCAGTCTGGGGCTGATCTGATAAATCGTCGGTGTGCTGACTGCGCCTGACAAACTGCACGCGCTCGGAACCGGGAAGCAAGTCGGGTTGTTGATTACATACTTCAGTTGGGTAACGCCGTTCAAGCGTTCAGCTTCGAGGATCTGTTCCGCCTGAAAGCGGTCGTAGAAGAGTCCAACACCGCCACGCAGCACAATCTTGGGCACGGAACTCCTGCTCCCGCCGACTCCCCATGCGATGCCCAGCCGGGGCGCCCAATCGCCATGATCATGGATATCGTTCTGTGTCTCGAAGCGCAAACCGTAACTTAACGTGAGGTTCGGACGTGCACGCCAGTCATCCTGCGCGTAAAGGCCCACGTCGACGGTTTTAACCTCGGCACTCGGAATCCCTGTCGTGATGGAAAGTTGCGTTGCATATGTGGTCGCGGCTCCGCCTTGAAGCTGTTGCTGCGCGTACAAGTACGAAATCGGACAAGGAATCGGGCTGCCCCCTGGTGTGCAGTTGGCGGGAGTATCCGAGGACCGATCAAGAGACGAAAATATGAATGTGCCGTTGAAGCCGGAAGACGAACTGTTCGCGTCGCGCAGGGCACGCACACGTCCTCCGAACTTGAGGATGTGGTTGCCGTGAATCAATGAAGTGTAATTTTGCAACTCATAGTGGTCTTGATGGTCGATGATGGTGCCTTGATTGTTGCCCCCGCTAGTGAATGCGCCTAACACGTCAATTGCGGGAGCCGTACTGAGCGCGAGCTGGCCATCGCGTTCCCGCAGGTATTGGAAGCGCGTCTCATTCACGATTTTCGAGCCGAAGACCTGGGTGTCACTGATCTGCAGGGTGTGCTCGGTGGATTCCGAGTTATAGCCTTGCGCAGCCAGGTTGAACTGGCCTATGCCATCGTTGTTTTGCGTGTCCCGGTAGTATTGATAGCGAGCGGTCAACGTATTGTTTTTGCTGAGCTGGTAGTCGAGGCGCGGGCTTATGTTGGTGCGACGCCGTGGATTCGGGACAGCCTCGACGATCGTTGCCGGCTCGAAAGTAGCGGGATCGAGCGTCAGAGCATTGATCGCAGCCAGATCATTGATATTCCGTCTCTCCGCGTTGACGAAGAAAGACGCATTCTTGCTGATGGGACCGCTAAGGTTTCCGCTGAATTGTGTCGATTCGTACGGTGGCTCCGCGCCAGCGAAGGGATTCGGTGAGTTAAATCGAGAGTCATTGCCGCTCACGTAAAACTGTCCGTGAAATCTATCCGTCCCGGGCTTGGTGAAAATTTCAATCCGTCCGTATCCCAGCTTGTCGTATTCCGACGAAAAAGGATTCTGATTGATCCGGATCTCGCGAATCGAAGCCTTAGGGGGAAGTTGGCCGGCGGTGAATCCGTCAATATACATCTGTCCGCCATTCGGTCCGGCGGAAGGCCCGGCCAAGGCCTCGAGATCCGATTGCAGCTCGTCGGGGTCGTCGGGTAGAGCCTCCAGTGCCTTTCCGGAAATTACAATGGCTCCAGCGTTGTTGGAAGGATCTACATCGACGGTGGGAGTGCTATCGGATACCTGGACTTTTTGTTCCTCCACCTCAATCGTTAGGGAGACGTTCAACGTCTGAGCTCCACCCTGGGTCATCACTACGCTGTCGTTCTCGTAGGTGGTGAAGCCCTGCGCGATGACGTTTAGCGTGTATTTTCCCGGCGCTAAGCCTTTAAACTCGTAGATTCCCTGGGCGTTGGTCTCGGTCGTCACCGGCGAGCCCGCTAGCGGAGTGATCACGACATTCGCATTGGTAATCGCAGCGCCCGAAGGATCTGTCACCTGGCCGCGCAGAACAACCGATTTATCCTGCGCACGCAAGACGCTGGTAAATAACCAAGCAAAGCAAAAGATGACGACGAGAGGGCAGCATTTGGGGGGTTTACAGAACTTCATCCGATCATTCCACTCCGCTGACAGAATCGGCCGGCACAGTTACAACAATGGCTCAATGGAAATTGTGATCGCTGTCTATGGATTAGCGGCATCTCCGGCGGGAGCGCTTAAACTCCACGGCGTTAGCATGGCTGCCTGGCTCGCACTTGGGGCAGCCTGCAAAATGGGTTCGACGCCGCTCAACAACGTGATCACAGTTCCCCCAGAGAATGCCCTACCTTCAGTCGAAACAATCATCACGGCATCCCCTTTTTGCAGGTCCCGAAGGGAGGCGGCCGGCATTCGTCCGAGCATCTGTTGAAAGTCGGGCGCTCCTCGGGATCGGGAGCGGCCTTCGATACCGCCTTCACTCCTCGATGCACCGGGTGCCGAGCTAGCCGAGCCTCGATTGGTCACCGTCCCCGGCGTCCCTTTGAGGCGCCGGGCGATCTGTTGGGCCGCCGGCACCGGTAATTTGCGCAACTGCGATTCCGCAGCGACCTTCACCTGCAATGGCTTTTTGGTCAGCAAGTCTTGAACGCTGAGGGTTCCGGTGCTTGCGTCAACCGAATTGATCGTGCCCACGATGTTGCGAAACGTGCCGGAAACAATTTCACCTGCGGTCAATTCGCTCCCATCGTCGCTGCGATTGCCCCGCGCGCGCAACTGGTCGCCCGGCTTGATTTCTTCGAGTGTGCTCAACTTTGCATCATCAAATTTCACTGAATCCGGCGCGTAGCGGCGGATCACCGTGTCTTTCGAAGTATGGACGATTACGGTTTGGTTGCCGGTGAAGCCAGAGATGGAGATCGTGATGGTTCCGCTTGCCGGTTCCACGGCATGCACCAATCCACCTAATCCTCGCTTTTGCCAGTCTTCAAGGTCATGTTGTTGACGGGCTTCGACGTCAGAATGCTTCATCACTACAACGGAAGAAGCCGCAATCGAATTACTGGCGCTGCCCGGCTTCCCGGCAACCAGAATCCGGTCGCCAACTTGAAGATCCTCAAATTGCAAACGCGTAGCGTTTTTCAGATTTCTTTCGCCCGGCGCGACGCGCAGAATCTGAGT
>QIAN01000040.1 GCA_003225005.1 Acidobacteriota bacterium
TGTCAACAGTCAAACAACCGCCCCCGCTTGCCGTCTCGGCCATTGTTCCGAAATTTGCGCAAATGCACGGACGGCGATTCCACAGGCTTTGGATGATAGGAAGACCAAAACCTTCAAGGACCGACGGGTAGATCGTAAAATCGCATTCGTGATATAAATTCGTCATCTGATGATCTGTTAACTTGCCATGCCAGATCACATTTGGGTTGCGCGCCATGGCAGCTTTAACTATCTCGACAACGAAATCCGCACCTTCGTAACGATCGCCGACGAGTTGAAGGCGAAGTTCCGGTTGAGATAGAGTTGCGGAAGCTAATTCAAACGCTTCAAGCAGAGTTTTGTGATTCTTACGTGGTTCCAATGTTGACACGCAGAGAATATTTACTGCCTGAGACGAGACAGCTGCTTTCGCAGGGAGGCGTTCCTCGCCAAAAAGATCGCCGGCCGAAGTGCAAACATAAATGGTTGGAAAGGGCAGTCGACGCTTCTCAACAAAGAGACGGAATTGGTCGGCTGCTGAATGAGAAACCGGGATAAGAAGGTCGACGTTACAAAGGCCTGTCATGTAGTCGGCATGATATTTTGCCGCTTTGGGCCGAACGAGTTCAGGATGGGAAATGGGAATTGCATCGTGAAAGATTGCCGCCACACGCATCTGCTGCTCTCGCGCATAGGCGATGACTCGATGCAGTTCGTTCCGATAAATCACCTCCGGCAGAAGGAGCCATGATCCATGCAATCTGTTCGGCAGGCGATCCGTTATACAAACATAGGTGGCCAGGCGTTTGCTGTGCTTCGCATTTAGTGGCAAGAAAGCGCTGCGCCAGGCTGACCACCGGACCGCTCGGAAGTCGACGTTTGCCCTAGTTAATCCGGAGAGCAGACCGCGGACAACAGTTTGGATCCCGGTTCTCGCATCGCTCTTCGCTGTGTGTGATGCTGCTACAAAAATAGCGCCCATTTGGGGCTCCCGTTTCCGTTATAGATGCTCGATAGCGCTGAGCTTTTTCGGGGCGAGCCCTATTCTTTGGAGAATCATTGGAAGGAGAGACTGTCTCGGATTCCCGACTCGAAAGTGCGCTCGGCCAAGCGCCCGTAAGGTGGCAGCAGGCCGCTCAAAGAGCATCAACAACACACGGACGGCGCCTTCGAGCCGAACCCAAAAATGCTTGATTGCACCGGTCGCAAGAAAACTTTTGCAAGGCAACAAGAGTGCTGCGCAGTCATTAGAAGTCAACAGGCCTGGATGATGTTGGCAAATCTCTGGGAGAATGCGCTCGCACATCGTCTTTATTGAGATGAGGCGTGTGTCATCGCGATGGACGCTAAGTTGATCGCCGTGAAAGCGCCATATGGTTAGCTTTCTTGGCACGTGGACTGTGCCGGCGAGATTCGTTAGGCGAACAAGCCAGCCAAGATCGGCGATCGAACCCACTGTAGTATCGAACGGTTCCACCGCTCGTGCCAGAGTCGTGCGTATAAGCAACTGCGTCAGAGAAAAATAAACGCTCTTCGCGGAAAAGTGCAGGAGACAGTCATGCGGAGGAGGCCGGTAGTTAAGGTCGTGTCTTACTGGGTAGGAACGAACAACATCGAGGGCAAGCACGTCGTTGATCGATTCCTCGGGCAAATAATCAGCCATGTCTTCTATAGTAAGTTGACCGCCATCGCGATTGATCAGCAACGCGTCACAAGCAGCGATGCCCGCCTCCGGACAAATCGTAAATGCTTCGAGCAGCGTGGCGAGAAAATCTGGAAGCATTGCATCATCACACGTAGCGATGTGGAGAAACTCGCCAGTCGCGAGTTTGATTCCGCGATTTAAAGCCGCATAAAGTCCTTCGCGTGGGACCTGGTGTAGCCGGAAACGCGAGTCATTGCTCGCGATCGATTTAAAAAATTCCCAACTGCCATCGGTGGAATAGCTATCGAGAACGATCGCCTCCCAATCCGAAAAAGTTTGCACTAGGATGGAATCCATCCGTTCTTCGAGAAATGCCCGCGCGTTGAAACACGGCAGTAAAATTGAGACTCTCCGCGCGCTCATGCACTGAGTGGAAGCTGCGGGCTGGCCGGCCAACATCGGCGAATCGCCTCAAATTCGTCGAGCAAAGCAAACAGCCCTTTAACAAAATCTTCGCTGGTAAATTGATGAGCGCGCTCTTTCCCACGCCGAATCAAGCTTTCCCTTTTTGCTTTATCGTGGAAAAGCGATTTGAGCGCTTGCGCAATTTCTAATTCGTGCGCCGGGTTTACCAACACTGCTGCGTCTCCCAA
>QIAN01000327.1 GCA_003225005.1 Acidobacteriota bacterium
CACATTCTTGAGTCGCTTGGTTATTCATGCGACTCCTCTATCTTGCCCGGTCGACAGGTCCGTCGTTGGAGGATCCTTCCGTTGCTGGACCATCGGGGGGCGCCCTCAAATCCGTACCACCCTGACCGACTCTCACCAGCGAGGGCGGGCAAGTCCACGATTCTCGAGGTGCCGGTCACTCCCAATCCAGCCGAACCGGGATCCCCACTTGGAATGGGGCTCCTTAACGACTCGGGACCAGATGTAGTGTTAAGGGCGGTTTCGCAAGTTCGGAGTCGTTATGTCGTCTTCTTGTGCCATGCTTGGGAGATGGTATCGTGGAGTGCTTTGGATCCGGTCGCTAGGTGGGTTCGTACAGCGTCTTCCTCTGGCACAAAATCCCTACAGGCGCTGCTCGATCACCTCGATGACAGCAAATTCGTAAACATGGCCCAGATTGTCGCCCGAGAAGAGAGAACTCGGTAGGGTGAACCCTATTCAGCCGGCCTTGCGAGTCGTTCGTAAATTGACCGGTATGCCTGGACCGTGTCGGCGAACCGGTTGTGCTTCAGCACCGATTGCCGTAATTTCAATCCCCAGTTTGGCGGCAGTCCATCCTTGACCGCGTTCGCAATCTTGAGGGCCAAATCGTCGGCGTCTCCAGATCGAAAGGTCCACCCAGCTCCTGCACGCTCCACAAGCAATCGGTGGACCGGTATGTCGCTCAAGATTACCGGCAGCTCATTTGCCATTGCTTCAAGGAGCGCTAGCGGCATACCTTCGTAACGAGAGGGAAGGATGAACACATCTGAGGCGCTGAGATAGTCCGCGACGTCTGGCACTGGGCCGATTGAGAGGATCCGGTTCTGATTCGGGAGATTCTCCAGCCTCACTCGTAACTCCTCGAGTTCGTCCGGAGCCGCATCGCCGAGGAGCAGTAGTCGGAAGGAATGATTGACCAATCTCCTTGAGGCCAGGGCTTCAGCTACCAGATCGAATCCCTTGCCAGATGCCCAACGACTCGAAAAGATGAATACCATTTCCGCGCCGATACCGAGTCGTGGACGCATCCGAGCTCGAGTTGTCTCGGTTCGGCGGAAATGTTCGGTGTCAACCCCGTTCTCGATCACCGTGACGGATCGTCCTCCATAATCAGAGGCGACGAACGGGCTGACCGCCACCGGCGCCGAGGAAAACGAGAAACATCCGCGCTCGATTAGCCGCTGCCCGATCTTTCTGAAAACACCCGCAGCGATTGGAACTCGAACATGGAGCGTCAAGACGGACCGCCTACCGAGGACTCGCCCTACCATCATTGTGACTAGGGATTGAAGGTGGATTTGGTGGACGTGTATTACCTGAAATTCCCTTCGTCGTCGAAGCGCGACGTATGCTGTGAGGAGTGCAAGTTCAATGCTTGGGAAAACCTTCCAGCGCAGGTGGAAGTTGTAGACCGCCTCCCCGGTTTCAGACTCCGCCCTCGACGGTGCCGTGACGACCACCGTCATGCCTTGAGTTTCAAGAGCTTGTTTCAGATCGCGGGTGAACCGACCGACCCCTGTAACTCCGGACAGCGGATACGGGCATGCCAGAAACAGGCCCTTTCCTACGGATCCTTTCCCGTGCATGAGGACGACGCTCGTTCAGGCCGTCGGAGGCGCCCTTCGTGCGGAGGTCACGGGCCTCGCCGGCACACCCGCCACAACAGTATCCGGGGGAACATCGCGTGTTACGACGGATCCTGCGCCTACGATTGCCCGTGATCCGATGGTCACGCCGGGCAAAATGACGCAGTGAACGCCAACAAAGGCTCCTTGTTCAATTCGGGTTTCTGCTATGACCTGAGCACCACGACCCGTATATGCGAATGATTCGTCGTGCGCCAATATCGTTGTGCGTGCCGACACCGTTGCGGAGTCCGCAATCACTACTTTTTCCGGGTACAGGTTATCGATGATTACCGAATACCCAACCTCTGCCGATTTGGAAACTTTCGCTCCCCGAAGTCGATGAAACGCGACCCGCAACGAAGACGAAGGGAGATACCATGCAGGCAGGAGAAGAAGAGCCGATCTCAAGCGGACACGGAGCGGACGCCCAGCGCGATGGATTCCCTCTGCGGGCCCTTTTGCATCCATTGTCATCGTCAACTCCGTTCGGCCGGGGAGGGCCGGAATGTTTGGAAGAATGTGCCCCACGTTTCCTTACCTCCGGAGGCAAGGACTAGACTGGCGGAAACGACGATCCAGATCAGCAGAAATGCGATAGACCTTGTAAGGTCTAGCACCAAGGATACGGCCACGAGAAGGGCAAGTCCGCTAGCCACAAAACCAACAAGCGCGGGGAACCGAACTCGGTTTGAGCTAAGAAGGCCCGGTTCTCCACGTATCACGAAACGATTGATTGATCGAGCGAGAGTGACCCCAACCAGGATGAATGTGACAGACACAGCAGTTGCGGTTCCGAGGACTCCCCACATCAGCGTCATCGTTACCGACAGGAACAAGAGAAGCCCGGCGCCAAACGCGGCGATCCGGAATCCAATGTCTGGCCTCCCTGACCCGGGAATCGAGGAGGCGACGGACCGCAAGCACCCCAGGACAGCTGTTCCCGGTACGAGAAAGAGCGCGTAGTCAAACGCAGGCAACGAGTCCGGTCCGAACACCAACTGCAAGAGAGGACGACCGAACAATATCAGGCCGCAGGTGAGCGAACCGATCGTTGCAACCGAGGCCGCGAGAGCCGTCGAAAGATACTTCGATGCGCGACGATGCTCCCCTGCCGCGAAGTATTCGGAAATTGTGGGGTACGTCGTCATGCCGATGCTGCTTGGCAGTATCCAAAGGGAACGGGTGATGAAGACGGCCAGCGCGTACGCGCCAATGATCCTGGGATCTCTAACAATGAGCGACAACGCAACGATGTCGACCTCGTAGAGCACAACGCTGAGGGCATTGGTCCCTGCCAGGTTAAGTCCGAATGGAACTAGACGTCGGAAATCAGATCTCAACGCCACAGGTCCCGAAAAGCGGAGGTCGGGCCTACTCGAATAGAGAAGGGCCCCAAAAAGGAACCCTGAGGCGGATAGCGATGCGATCATGACTCCTGGAATCCCGAAACCAAGGGTGAGAAGAGCGAGTGCAAGGAGCAAACTCGCCACGGCCTGCGTGATCGAGAACAGGGCGATTGTTCTGAACTGGCGTCGTCCCTGTCGGAGACCAATGAGGGACGATGTTCCCAGGTTAATGGGCATTTGGATTGCTTGTAGTTGCAGGAGCAGAGGGAAACGGTCGTAATTCACATAGCGGTCCATGAATAGGGAGAGAATCGCCAGTGCGAGGCCCGCGACAACGCCCGCCAGCAGTCCGTAAGTCAGAGCGCTCCTCGCTAGAGATCCGGCGTCTTGGCCTTGACCTCGCCTCTCAGCAACGAACTTTGTGAGAGCCCCGGCGACGCCTAGGTCGCCACCCAGTCCCAATAGGGATGCGATAGCGATGGCGGAGGCCCAAATCCCGTATCCATCGACGCCGACATAGAAGACGAGGAGAGGATTCAGGATGGCGCCGACGAGCAGAGCGACGAGCGTTGACGTGAGAGTCCAGCTTACCCCGAGTACTAGCTTCCGCCGCTCGGAACTCATCGCGACCAAGCCGTAGGGCTGGCCGCCTGTATTAAAGACCGACGGCCTCGGTTTCCAGACCGATAGCCTTCACTTGAAAGCCGACTCGCTCAACCCGGCGGATTCCGGAGGCAGCTTCGGTATATTTTTTCCAACTTACCCAGGACCGCGGGGAGCCCGTATTCCTCCTCCACTATCTGACGGGCTCGCAATCCGATTTCGGTCAATGTGCCCTTCTGGTCGACGAGTTGTCCGAGTTTTGTCGCAAAGGCCTCGGCTCCCGCATCCTCCAGAAAGCCCGTTTGTCGATCAATCACGGGGTGAGTGTCTCGTGCCCTTGTCCGGAGCACAGGGCGACCACACGCCATTGCTTCCAGGACGCTTCGTCCGCATCCGTCTCCGCGATAGAAGTCAACGAGTACGTGAATATCAGCATAGAACCGGGCCAATTGCTCTGACTCGAGGAGGTTCGGTCGAAGTTCGACCGACCCCCGGGAGAACGAATCACGATATTCATCAAGGTCACGATTTGTGGCGCCACCCGAAATCACGAAACGGACGCGGGGCAATTCCATGTCGACCAGCTCGCGAAGTAGGAACATCCCGTCCCGTTCCCATCTTCCCGAGTAACCCACGATGAGGTTCGAAGAGCTGGGCATTGGGGTGAGTCGGAATACCTCTGTATCCATCGGTTGCGGAATGTGATGAATCAAGGCTTGAGAGGAGGCGGAGGGATTCGACGTCTGGATTGACCGTGCTCGTTCGAAGCCGGAACGGTCAACGCAAATTACGTGATCGAAGTCTTCTAAGACCCAGCTCATGAACCACCGAATGTCCAAGGGCGAAGGCGTGCTGGGCATTACGAACAATCCATGGTCAGTAAGGATTCGGGGACGGCCGCGAGCCGGAAGCTGGTTAAGGCGGCGAGCGAGGAGACGTAAGGCGATGGGATTGCCCCACTTTGCGGCAAGGTAGGCAAGCTCGATCATAGGCGGCCGATGGACATGCAGAATGTCGAAGGTGGTCCCCTTTAGTTCGGATCGGAGATTAAGAAAGCGCGCGAAACGATCAATCCAGTCGCGCATGGCCGAGGAGCGTTTGGCTTGTGGTTCTGGGGGAAACCGAACGGGGCCGTATCGTCGAACAAACACGTTTTCGGAAACGGTTTCGGATTGGTCGGTGTCGGGAATTCTGGGTGTGATAATTCGAAAGCTAAATTTCGGCAGACCCTTGGAAATGGTTTCGACATGCCTCTCTAGGCCGCCGATGTGTGGCAAGTACCACGGTGTAACGTGAGCTATTGTCGGTCGCGAGGCCGCCAACGCGGCTTCCATCAGACGCATCTCGGGAATAATCGTTGCGGTCCCCGGAAATTGGACCGAAGCGCTTTAACGGGAAAAGCATAATCAAGCGTCCGTTGACACTCGGGAATCCGCTGAAACTTCCGCGAGTCCTCCTAGTCTCTCCCATTGATGCGAGCTTCGTTAGAGAAGATACGAGGCTCCTTGAGGAATTCTGCGATGTCGCGCCGTTTCAGTTTCGAGATTGGAGAGATTACCCAAGGCTCGCGCGAGAGGTTTCTAGGTGTGACCTGGTGTTTTGTTGGTTCGCAACCGAATTCGCTGGAGTGGTTGCGGTCTTGGCTCGGATTCTGGGCCGAGGCTTGGTGCTCGTCTCAGGCGGTTGGGACATTTCTAGGATGCCGGAAATTGGATATGGGAGCCTCCTGCGGATGCGCGGCAGGGTGGCAGCACGAATCTCGCTTCGTTTGGCAGATCGGGTTCTGTCGTTCTCGGATTGGAGCGCTGACGCCATCCGTCGGTTGGTCCCACGGTCCAACGTCCACCGCGTCTATCTCGGCGTCGACACCGACAGGTTCCGACCGTCGCGCAAGGAGAATCTCGTCGTTTCTGTCGCCCATGTCAGCCGGGAAAATCTAGCGAGGAAAGGGCTTGTTACTTTCGTAAAGGCAGCTTCGCTGGTTCCCGACGCGCACTTCTGCCTCATCGGACACAATTGGGACGACGCAGTCGAACATCTTGCGGCGCTGACATCACAGAATGTGGAATTCACCGGATGGCTTCCCGATGAAGAGTTAAGGGCCATGCTCGCTCGAGCTAAAGTATATGTCCAGGCTTCCTTCAGTGAAGGATTCGGCTTGGCCCTGGCAGAAGCGATGTCTGCTGAGTGTGTTCCCGTCGTCACACGTGTTGGTGCGATTCCCGAGGTTGTCGGCGACACCGGATTCTACTTCCCGTATGGGGATGAATGTGCACTCGCCGAAGCGATTCGTGCGGCCCTTCATTCGACAAAAGGCTCCCTTGCTCGCGAAAGAATTCAGCTCCAGTTCACGATTGAAAATCGGTTACGCGAACTGCGAGACGCGGTCTACGGCGCCTGGCGCGTCCCGCAGGTCGATTCGCGAAGGTCTCTCGGATCTCACGCCGCAGTGGAGAGGGGACCAAGGTGAAAATAAGCGTCTGCACCACGAATTACAACTGCGCTCACGCCCTAGATCGACACTTGAAATCGGTCTTCGAGCAGCTCGAGCCATTTGACTTTGAATACATCGTTGTAGACAATCGGTCTCGCGACATGAGTTGGAAAATCCTCCACGAATGGGCAACGACTCATCCCAACATGACCCTCCTGTCGAAGCGATGCACCATGGGCGAGGGCCGCGAGATTGCGTTCCACCATTCCTCTGCGAACCATATCATGATACTCGATACCGATGTTGTATATTCTAATCTTCTCCGACGATTAACAACTACGTACTTCGAAAGGTTCGCAGATCTCTCGGTTCAATCGATCTATTGTGGGATCTTTCCGCGGCAACAATGGATTCGAGCGGGTGGCCGTCGAAGCCTCAACACGAACGAGGACGTTGATCTCTGGATGCGGGTACTAAAGCTGGGAAGGATGCGATGGTATCCGGTTCCTGTCGGAGAAAACCTGAAGGAAGCCTCTGCATGGGGCAAGGCAGATTATATGTCGGGCCGCTACTCGAAAAACGAGAGGGTCTTGCGTCTCATTCGTCGAGAGTGGGATCTGTTCAAGACGCGCAAGGTCCAGCGGACTGACATTCAGGCCTTGATGACGGCGAACATGATCGACCTCGCGCTTGCCTCATCGTTGAATCTGTGGCCGCAACATCGGATCCCTCAATCTTTCGTCGAACATGCAGTGGAATTCGTACATGACCTAAAGAAGACCTTAGCGACAGAGTCGCAACGGGACTAATCAAAAAGGGGCTCAGGGATCGTAGGAACAGCCTCCAACACCGGGATCGAAGGATTCTCCCAGCAATCGGATTCGCTCTCCGGTGGGGGGCAGCCGGCACTTGTGGATTCCGAACTGTCCTTCGAAGGAGAATCGCGGGATATCTTTGCTGGAATCGGCTCCGCCCATGTTGGATCCATAGCGCCGATATTCACCCGTCGTGCGAATCCTCCGTCGTTCCATTAAGTGTTGACGAGGATAGAATTCTCGATGTCGGTTGCGGCGAGTACGGACTGGCACGCTTCTTACGTATACCCGTAATAGGGCTCGACGTGCAGTCCTCGTATCCATGCGGCGTGTTCAAGTTCACCGCTGCTACCGATAAGAGGATCGTACACAGCGTTACCGTTCCGATATGAATCGTTTGACGCACTGGGATTTTTGGACACGATTGAACATGTGCCTCGTATCTAGGGTTCGGAGGGGATTGCTGAACTGTTTCGTGTGGCACGCAAAGAGGTTGTTCTGGGGCTTCCATTCGGAGAGATCACGGCCGAGTTTGACCGACTAGTGTTAGCCGATGAGGAAACGCGTGGGCTTCTTACCGGTTGGAGACAAGAGCACCTCCGCCATAGAATTCCAACGGATGAGATACGTGGACCGATAGTGGAAGCTGCTTCCAGCCATAATCCCAAAAATGACTTTGCAGTGGTTTGGACATGAGGGGCTGATTGGCCTGCGAATTCGATGGAAACTTCAGTCTCTCATTACGAGAGAATCGAAGCTCTATGGCCTAGTTTTCTATCCGATGTATTGGTTTCATCGGCATTGACGACGGCGAAAGTCTTACCACAGAATTTGCGTCGAAATTGCATCAAAGAACACGCCCTCTCTGTCGCAGGTGAAACCGCGAATATTGCGCGGGCGGAACAAGGCCTACTCTGGCTCTAAGTTTGACGAGCCAAGCTCAAGATTGAGGCTACCCTACGAGCTGTCTCTTGCCACGAGTAGGAGATTGCAACCACAGCTCGACCTCTTGCTCCCATTGCAACGGCTTCTGACGGGTCACTGAACAATTGTAGAATAGCGCTCGCCAAATCGTCTGCGGAGTCGGGGTTCACGACAAGTCCTCCGCGAATGTCTCTTACGAATTGGCCGACTTCGTCGATGTCGCTCGTGACAACAGGTTTTCCGCATGCGAGGTATTCGAATATCTTGATGGGTGACGCCCTTCTCCCCCGTCGGAATGGCGCAACGCAAACGTCCGAGCTAATGATATACCTCGGAATCCTTGAGTTGGAAACACTTCCTTCGAAGCGTACATGATCTCCGATCCCGAGCGCTCGCGCTTGCCCTTTTAAACTCTCAAGGTCAGGCCCGTCACCCACGACAAGAAGCTTGACTTGTCTGTCGTTGGGAACCAACTGGGCAATGGCCTCGAGCAATAAATCGACTCCCTGCCACCAGACAAGGTTCCCAACAAAACAAACAAGTTTGTCATCGGGTTTCAAGCCCAATATTGACCTACTCTTATCCCGATTTTCTGGTTGGAATATCGCGGTATTCGCACCGTTTGGAACAACTGCAATCTTTTCCAAATCGAGGTTGTAGGCCGAGCGGAGTTGAGCTTGGACACCTGCGCTCACGGCGACAACTTTCGCGGAATCGTTTATCATCCTACGTCGGATCCACCACCGGCTCCAAGACTCGCGAGACGTGCTCAGGTGGCTAGCTTCGTCATCCAGCACGCCGTTTACCTCGAGCACAAACGGGACGCCAGTCAGGCGCGAGATGACCCACGAGACTTTCGGCGACCCCCGTCGTTCATAGATGACATCCGCCCATTTTGCGGCGAGACTCCGTCCCCGAAGAATCTGTCCAAGTGTCGAGGAGCGTCGCGTCTCGTGTTCTAGGCCGAGCGGAACATTTTCGGGTGATGTCCCAGTGACCAGGCGAACCGCATGACCGAGTTCTCTCAGTCCCGCAGAGAGTTCGTTCACGTGAGTGCTATCACCCCGGTTGCGTTGTAAATCCACATCGAGGGCCAGGATGAGAATGTTCATCGGTCCGGTTTCCCCGTCGAGTCACGAATAGTGGTCGTATGGCGTCGATGTGGCCGCGACGAGGCTCCAACGTAGCCGGTTGGGCAATCGAATCTGCCAGAAGCGCTGTCACCGAATTCCGATCTCGATTGAGCATTTGTTCTTGCGGTTGTACCGCACATCTTCGGGTTGTCCATGTTCAGCTTCCGCCGGAAACCAGAGTCCCGTTCGGGTTTGTGGTTCGGCCGCAAGTTGGACATCTTGCCCAGGTCATGAAGCAACTCTTGTGATAGTATGCGCCGCATGCGCAGCGAGTAGCGGGGACGACCGGAGTGAGAAGGCTTGAACAAATGCCGCATCGTGGTTCAAATCCAACACTTGTGGCTCGCGAGCTGATTATTTCATGGATCGCATGCTCCCTGAAAAGGGTCCTGAAGAGAACGCCCCAAAAGAGAGCGAGCCAGCCGAGAAAGATTAGCCATCCTGCGTACGAGTGCGCGACGAGCATGTTCTGGAGGTCCGTCTGGGCCGAATCCGTGTAAAATCCAACGAGGACGATAACCACCATCCGGAGCACATTCGCCACATAGGCCGCCAACAATCCCAATGCAAGGAGGAGCCAGATGCGTCGGGAGAATGACTCGGACTCGGTTAGTACGAAAGCGATGAATGCGGCCGCGAAGATTCCGAACGAGTAAATTCCGGAGCAGGCAGTCGAGATGACAATGGTGACTTCCACAGGAATGTGTTGTGGGGTGAACGAAAGGCCCGGCGCCGTCGACCCTGAGACCGCATGGACGGAATTGGGCACGCCGACAAGACTCAGAACGGCACTCGTCTGGGGAGCGAGTGCAACCCAGGAATAAATGTCAACAGACTTCTCGAAGTCCGTGTAGTATAGCCTAGCAAGGAGGAGAGGGACAACAAGGATTAGGTTGATCCATACGAAGAAAAGGAAAATGAAGTCTCGTTCTCGAGCGAACCTTCCAGGGACAAGGCGGTACCCGAGAAAGGCCACCGCCGATAGGAGAACTATCGTATCTTCCGTCTGGAAGGCAGGCGTGGCAGATACCGTCAAGTTGTATGCCACGTCGGCAAGGATCATTCCAACGCCGATTGCAGGAAAAAAGCGGATGAGGCGCCCGTCGAACGTCACCCGTTGGAGGAAACGGCTCGCTAGAGATGCTGTCCCCTGCACTGGCGGCCTCGACCCCGGCCACACAGCCCATGCGAACACGGCGCCGCCGATTGCAACAAGCGGCAGGGCGAACGATTCCAGAATGGTGCCCTTCGGTCGATCCACGATCAATGCAACGCCGGCGAACGTCGTTACCAAGGCGAAAAGGACGGTCCAAGTCCGATATCGCTTCGCGATCGCGGCCATCCTTTCGAGGCCCATGGCTCCCCTTATCCGTTCACCCAGCGCCTCCATATAAGAAGGCTCGCTCCCAGTTATCGCGGTCGTAAGACCTCGGACGATTCATATATATCCACATCCCATACGACACGCTCGGTCCCCTCCATGAAGATTGTCGGAGGCTCACCATCCGTTCCCATGGCTCGCGGGATTCCGCAGATTTTCGAATCGCTAAGACCCGGAAGCGTTTCCGAAGGATTTTGGGACTACTACAGGCTGGAGGAAGAGAACGCCGACACCAATCCCCAGGAGCGCTTAATTCGTTTTGTTTCAGACATCCGCGATTTCCTTGAACCGACAGGGAGGGCCTTGAGCGTAGGGTGCGGATTTGGAGTCCAGGAGATTCTCCTTAGTTTCTTGTGCCCAGATCTCAAGATCGTCGGAGTAGACATCAAGGATGACAAGCGGACCGAAGCGAAAATCCGTTCAATGAAAGTAATTGCCGATCAAGTCCGCGCAAACCGTGTCGCACCTCTTCTAGCTGACGGTGGCCTGCTACCTTTCCGAGAAGGAAGCTTCGACTACGTGATAGCCATCGACTCGCTAAGCCACGCTGACTACATGCGAGAGGACCGGGACTTGGAAGGGAGCCAAAGCCTTTTACTGGCCGAGATGTCAAGGGTCGTGCGACCAGGGGGCCATCTGGTCGTGGTCGATAACAGCTCCATGAGTCCTCGGAACGTGATGCGAAAGCGTGGGACCTCGTGCCATCCGGTCAATCTCTTCTACCTCGGAATGGTGCTCAAGCGCCTAGGGCATGACGACGTTCGCATTCATCCCTATTACGACCTTGCCGGCCGGACCGATCTGCGGGCCCGGGTTGCCAATATCGTCCTCAAGCGGTCCAACGCGCTTGGAATCCTAATTGCACCGCTCTTCATGTTAAGCGCAAGGAAGAGCTCGGAGTCCACGCGGCAGCTTCCGCGATGATCATTCGAGCAGAGCAGTGGAGACCGTTAAGAGGCGGATGCCAATGCTCCTCTGAGGTGACGCGGTGAAGGTTGTCGCGGGGTCCGCAAGCGTGGAGCTGGCCCGGGAGCTCACCAGGGATCTAGCCGCGTCAGCGGGGGCGGGGTTCATCGAGGTAGCGTACGAGAAACACCCCGGTGGATTCCCCGACGGCGAGCGGTACGCGCGTCTGCTGGGCCCCGTCTCGGGCGAACACGTCGTCCTCGTCCAGACGACGCACCCGGACCCGATGATCGTCGAACTGTTCCTTCTGGCCGACGCAATCCGGGACGCAGGTGCTCGGCGTCTCACCGCGGTCGTCCCGTACTTTGGATATGGCCGCCAAGACAAGAGATTCCTCGACGGTGAGGCGGTCTCCGCGAAGACGATCGCGAAGCACATCGCGGTCGATTGCGATGAGCTCCTGACGATGGCGATCCCGGCCAACCCGGAGATCCTCAAGACATTCCCGCTCCCCACCCGCGAAGTGAGCGGCATGCCGGCAATCGGCCGCTACCTAAAGTCCGCGAAGGTCGACGTGATCCTCGCGCCAGACGAGGGCGCGCTCAGGCTCGCGAAGGAGGCGTCCTCAGTCGCCGGTGTCCCGTTCGACTTCCTCGTGAAAGAGCGCATCGACTCGTACACGGTGAAGATCGAGCCGAAGGCACTCGCGGTCAGGGGCAAGTCCGTCGGCATCGTCGATGACGTCATCTCGACGGGCGGCACGATTGCGACGGCGGCGAAGGAGCTGAAGGCCCAAGGCGCCCGCCGCGTGATCGCGGCGTGTGTCCATGGCCTCTTCGTCGACAATGCCGAGAAAAACCTGAAGGGACTCGACGACGTGATTGCGACAGACACAATTCAGTCGCCGCACACGAAGGTGAGCGTCGCCCCCGAGTTCGCCGCCGCGATTCGGGCCCTTGGTTGAGTCGGTTCAGATCCACGCGAAGGCGGTGAAGGTGAACGTGAGCAGGAGGCCGGCCCATATCAGGAGGCCGATGTTCTGCAGGTCGGAGGTGCGCTTCGAGCCGAGGCCTCCGGCCAGACTCGCGAGTGCGCCGAGCATGCCGCCCGAGATGACAAGGAAGTGCGCGAGCCCGCGGATGTTCAGGTCCGAAGTCGCGAGTCGGAACAGGATTCCGAGGTAGATCCCGATCAGCCCAAGGGCGTTCAGGGCGAACACGTTCCGGCGGGTGAGCATGCCTTCGATCGGTTGCGGGTAGTACATCGGTCCCCCGTACGTCGGGGGGCCAGGCGGGGAGCCCATCGTATGTGCCTCGTCCGCGCGATGGGCCTCGGCTTATAAAATTATGATGCGGCACATATATATAACCGCGAATCGGAGGTTATCCTTCGAAAAAGCAACGTCATGCTTGCGTGCACGTTCTCGGA
>QIAN01000330.1 GCA_003225005.1 Acidobacteriota bacterium
CGCCATGATCATCTCACCGGCATCGAGTTTGCTCTGGGCCTCGGTTTCGAATCCTGGCGCGGCAATGGGATGGAACATCCACTCGAAATAATTCATGCGCGCCATGACCGCGGAGATGGTAACCAGCAGCAGAGTCAACGCGAGGAGAGCTTTGCGCCAGCGGGTGGTCGTTCTCCACAGCGCGAAGGCGAGGAGGAAGGCGGCAATGGCTGCGAGCAGCGAGTCCAAAGGAGCTCGCTGGCGCAGGGCTACAGCAAGGAAAAGTGCGCGTGTCGACTGATGACGGAAGGGACGAATGATGAAGGCAGGGACAAAGAACAGGGTAATCGCGGCGAGAGCGCAGACGGAGAATGCTGTCCAAAACCAGAGTGAACTTCGGCGTTGACTTTTTAGTTGCGGTGGCGAGGACAAAGATACGCTCATAGAGGCTCATGCGATTCTAACCTGACGGCGATCGCAGGTGCTTGCCGAGTGAATCGGGCAAATAAAGATGGGACAAAAAGTGACCCCGATCGATGGGATCGGGGTCTGGGAAGCGCCTGGTTGTGCCGAGGCGCGTTTAGTACATTTCTTCGCGGGAAGCGACCACCAAATAGTGCATGGTATTCCCGATATTGGCCCAGCAACTGTTGAACTGGATACCATTCGTGCCGGCGCCGTTCCACGCAATTTGGGGAGTCCCCAGAGTAGCTAGTTGCGTATACGGGGCGGTTGAACTGTTGGTCTTGGCCAGAAAGATCGATCCATTGAATTGGCCGTTGCCGCCGCCGCTTTCCGACAACGATCCCTGGCCAACGATCAGCATCAGCCCATCGAAACTCGAGTTGCCGGTGATGTTCAGCGTTCCGGTTACGACGAGGACGCCGGCGCCGCTGGCATTGCCGAAGTTGAAATCACCGTTCACATAAGTGACCTGAGGGGCAGCGTCTGTACCGTAAGGTCCCGATCCGTTGCACGGAGCACCTATGCCGCAGCTGTACGTTGTATCGGCTCCATTGGCGAGCACAGAAACCATGTTGTTGAGTGCTGCCGGACTTGACCAGATGCCGGTGAACTGGTTCCCGCCGGTCGATCCTTCATTGACAATCGACGGCGTAGGTCCCGTTCCTGTGTAGTTCGCAGTGCGGTTGGGGGGGCCTGTAAGGTTAGTTGTGATGCCGCTCGCACCCGCGTTATCGCCGGTGCTAATGGCCGGCGTTTGCGCGGGGAGGGTAGAGGCACAAGAGGCTTGCCCGCCGGGTCCAGTAAATGGCGTATATATAGCCGCGTTAGCTGGATCGCCACTGTTGTTGCCATTGGCGAAGTACTGACTGGAACTTGGCGTGGGATTGAACACAGCGGCAGGCCCATCCAAAGCCAGAGCGCCAGGGGGTGGCGTGATGTTGTAGGCGGCAGATTCATATTGGCCGATTCGTCTGCTGCCCTGCGGCGTGATGGCCATGGTGGTAACAAGGTATACGGGCTCAACATAAAGGCCGGCGGCTTGCGCTGCGGCGCAGTTGGGGTACCCGAGCGCACTCGCTACCACCTCCTGGTTGGTCGCCGAGTTCCAGCAGACCTGCGAAGCGAGGTTAACGCCCGTCTGGGTCGGATCCACCAGGGCATTGGGGAAGGTTCCATTCTGCTTCAACGTGATGCGGGCCCACTTGTACTTCAGGGAAGAAGCTGTATTCGTGTAGGGCGAAACGCTGGCCGTCGTGGTCACGTTGTTCAATGGTAGAGCTCCCGTCGCGGTACACGGGGCGCCTGGGGGGGCGTATGCCACCGGTGAGCCTGGGCCAAACGATTCGTGGCAGAACTCGTCATCGAAGTAGGTGGTGCCGAATGCCCTCGGATCCACCACATCGGCTCCACCAGAAGGATTGAGGATATAGAGAACGGAATTCGGCGTCCCGGGCATCGTAGTCGGGACGGCAATGGGAAATGTGGCATCGGAGCGCATCCGGTCACGCATTTCTTCCAGCCCGGCCCGCATGGCAAAGAAAGCGGTCTGCGTATCCTTGTAGTTCGCATTGATCGAGGTTTCGGTATTCGACATGTACACCATGCCCAAGCCTACGGCGGAAATGAGAAGAAGCGCCAGGAGGGCAATCAGAAGAGCCACTCCGCGTTCTTCGTGACGCATGTCGTACTTGCGCATATTGAAAAACTCCTTCTTAGTTGTTCACCAGGCGAGCGTTCCCCACCAATGTCGTCACCGGCCGCGTGTTGGTCTTCAAATCGACCCCGGTCGTCGCATTTGCCAGGAGGTTGATGGTGAGGCGGATCGACTTGATACAACTTACGGAACTGACGCTGCACGTCAATATTTGCGTGCCGCCTGGGGTAGTGATGTCCTGGGGGAGTTGGACAATGCCGCCATTCTGGTCATAGGCCTGAAAGACCGGATAATCTTTGAAGGTGCTGATAGCGGCGTAGTAAGCAGTATTGGTGGCTCCCCAGTAAGTGTTACCTGCTATCAGCAACCCGCCGCCGTATTGCGCAGTGCCGCCGGGTACTCCGCTATTGACCACGTTCTGCAATTCCTGACTGAACGTAGTGTACGGGGCTTGGCCTTGGGCGGGGGGCAGGATCCCCGCCACTTTCGGCATTTGGCTGCGCTGGACGGTGCAGGGGCAGGTTGTGGCAGGTGGATAATTGCCCGCGGCATCTACCAGGCGATACACGACCACGTCCACAACGCCGTCACCATCCACATCACCTTCAAAAACGACCTGAGTGTTGGAAACGGAAACCAGGCCGACGGCCACGGCCGGGTTCATTGCTACGGCAGGACTGGTGTTGTCTGCCGGACAGTTATTAGCGACTCCTGCGGTACTGACCATGCGGCAGTTGGGATACCCCGCCTGATGCAGGTCGCGTTCAAACTCATCAATGAACTCGCGTCCTTCCTGGGTCAGGTCAACCTTGGTCTGCTCTGCCTGACTGCGCTGGGTGGCGAGGTCGATCCCATTGAAAACGGCTCCCAGCACGATCGTCAGAATAGCGCACACGATGACCAGCTCGATCAGCGAGAAGCCCTTTTGCGAGGGAAGCGATGTTTGTCCGGGTATCTTCATGATGTGCATATCAATGTGCTCAGTTTTCAATAAGCGTGCGCAGCGTGGTCGGGATCGCAAAAAGCATGGCAGTGGAGGAGCCCTGTGCCGCAAGTTGCCGCGAGGAGACGGTCAACATGCTGATGCGGCTCAGGCCGTTCGCATTGGCATTGACTTGCATGATGTTCCAGCGGACTTCATAGATATCTCCGCTGCAGGTTTGATAGTCCATGGCATAACCGTTGACCGCGGAAGTTGCCAGGGCAGGAGTCGGTTGAGTCCAGTCAATGTCTCCCACCTGGGACGGTAGGGGCGCCGTCGCCGCGGTATATAGGGTTGCGCCGGCTCCGGCGGGAAAGGCCCCCTGCACCAGTAAGGCCTTGTGTTGATTCGCTAAACCAGCGGTAAGGCCGCAATCGTAAATCGTGACGGCTCCCGTTTTCGGATAGGCGGGTAACGTCGCAAACATCTCCAGGATCTCCTGGTCCAGAACCACCGCCGAGCTGTCCGTCTTGTTCCGCGTGTTCGATTGCATACCCACCAGGATCATGATCATCGATCCCAACATTCCAACCGTGAGTATGGTCATGGCGATCAGAAGTTCGATAAGCGACATTCCACGCTCACCGAGTCTCGCCCCATACCGAGCACGCCCAGATCGAATTTTTGGCGATTCAAACATTCTTGGTCCCTCAGTCTCGTTGTACCCAATTGCCATTGCTGTCGGAGGTCCAAACCTGCACGCGTCCGCTAGGGCTGACCGCGACCGCACCCCAACGGACATTTCCCGTGACCGTCGATCTCGACAGAAACACGACGAAGCCCTGACCCGGAGTTTGCGGGCAGGCGTTCCCGGCCGCAATACAAGGAAGTCCGCGCGCATTGAAGTTCGGAGCAGATCCACCAGGGTTGACAGCGAAATTCAGGCCGGCGACGAAGGTTCCTTCGTTGGGGGCGCCGCTGCCGATTCCAGGGTGGACGGTTAGCGCGGTGCCAAGGGGCATGAGGGGGTCGCCGTTGGCGTAGGCCCCGCTCTTGGGAATATCGACATAATATCCAGCGTCGCCCGAAGGCAATGCGACCGGGTTGACCCCATAAAAAGTATTTTTTCGGACCGCCTGGATGCGAGCCGACTGCAAAAGACCGCCGAAGTTCGACGCAGAATAACGAAGATTGATGTCGCTGATCGTGTTAAACAAGCCAGGAGCAGTGATGGCCCCCAAGATCATCATCACGGCAATGACGATCATCATTTCAATCAGGGAGAAGCCCTGGTTGGCTTTTTCGGTCTTTTCTGTCGCAAGGTCCGGCATATTGAGGCTCGAATATCCCTTATCGGTTCACGGGGAGACCCCGTTCAAAAATCATCGTAGGGGGGGTCTCGAGATGGGTCAAAGCACGGGAGTCCAATCCGGGTACACCGGTCTTTCGTAATTCTGCTGGTTACGATCGTCACCTATTGAGAACGCATCACTTAGAGCTGCCTGAGGGAATTCTTACCGAAAGAATTATGACTGCGGTAACTTGTCTCACGCGCGGACGGCTACTACCATGTCGCTCAGCTATGAGTTTGTCGTCACTACTGATGTGCGCGGACGGACCGTCGGCGCAGATATTGCGGCGGGTCCTTGAAGAACTCAGCATTCGAGTGGAGTCTTGTGCCGACACCAGGCGCGCTGCCTTCCGGCTTGCACAAGAGCGCTTTGACGCAGTGATCCTAGACTGCCAGCTCCAGAAGGACGTCAACGCACTTCTGCACGAAACCCGGGCCTCGCGACTGAATGATTCAACCTTGGTCGTAGCCGTGGTCGAGGGCCAGCAGAACGTTCGCGAGATGTTCGCGCTGGAGGTTAATTTGGTGCTCTACAAGCCGCTATCCTACGAGCGAGCCCTCAGTAGCTTGCGTGCCGCGCGCACCCTGATGCGCAAAGAGCGTCGCCGCACGCCCCGCGCTTCGGTACATACTCAGGGGCGACGGCGAAAAAACCACCCTCGTCGACCTGACGGAACAGGGTATGGCGGTTAATTTTGGCAAGAGGCTGCCGCCGACCTGCAAGCTCTATTTCCAGTTTGCATTGCCCGGGCAAGGCGTCAACGTACGCCTCTCCGGCCAAGTTGTATGGCAGGAGTGGACTGGGCGTGCGGGAATCCAATTCGTGGACGTGCCCCAGTCTTCCCTTCGAGCCTTGCGCGCGTGGCTGCGGCTTAACGTGCCGGATGACTCCGAGGAGGCACCTTCTCTTTCTTCTGTCACCGTCGAACTGCAAGACACTCCATTGCCGGAACCCTCTGCAGCGAATTCGGCTCTACCCATAGCCCGTGTGAGTGCTGTGGAGCGTGGCGACGCTGCGCAACAGAACTGGGCGCGACTGCGCTCCGAACCCGGCAACCGTCGCGCGCAAACCCGCTATGTCTGCCGCATAGGTGCGGAAGTGTATCGGGTGGGAACCACCATCCCTCACCGCTGCAACCTTACCGACTTGAGTTCGGGTGGTTGCTATTTGGAGATGGCGTCTCCGTTTCATAGCGGGGCGTCAGTCGAAATTGTTGTGCGTACTCCCGAACAGAAACTAAAGTTGGTGGGAAAGGCGCAGTCCGCGCACCCCGGTTATGGGATGGGCGTGGCTTTTACGCTGAAGACTGAAGATGAGCGCAAGGGAGTGCAGCAGTTGATCGATTTTGTTGCGGCCACCGCCCAGAAGATGTAATCGATTTCTTTACCGCTTTACCGCCGTCTCTTCGGCTAGCGCGGTGCGGAAATAATCCAGCGACATTCGCAAGCCAGTTTCCAAATCAATTTTCGGTTCCCATCCCAGCAACTGCTGCGCTTTTGTGATGTCGGGGCGCCGCTGCTTGGGATCATCCTGGGGCAGCGGTTCGTAACTGATCTTGCTTTTCGATCCTGTCACCTTTAATACGTGCTCGGCGCATTCGAGAATCGTGAACTCGTTGGGGTTGCCGATGTTGACTGGCAGATGTTCCGAAGATTTCGCCAGACGCACGAAGCCGTCAATTTCGTCGCTGACATAACAGAAGCTGCGAGTTTGGCTACCGTCGCCGTAGACGGTGAGATCCTCGCCACACAGGGCTTGCTTCATGAAGTTGGGAACGACCCGCCCGTCGTTGAGTTGCATGCGGGGGCCGTAGGTATTGAAGATGCGCGCGATGCGCGTGTCCACTTTGTGGTAGCGGTGGTAGGCCATGGTTACCGCTTCGCTGAAGCGCTTCGCTTCGTCGTACACGGAACGCGGGCCAATGGAGTTTACGTTGCCCCAATATGTTTCTTTCTGCGGATGCTCGAGCGGGTCGCCATAACATTCTGAAGTGGATGACACGAGATACTTCGCTCCGTACTGGTGGGCGACATCGAGCGCGTGAAATGTTCCCAGCGACCCGACTTTGAGAGTTGGAATGCCGTGGACGGTGTAATCCACCGGGCTTGCAGGGCTGGCGAAGTGAAAGACGTAATCGACGTGGCCTATATCGAACGGCTCGCAGATATCTTTCTCCACCAACTCGAATCGAGAGTCGTGGCGAAGATGCGCCAGGTTCGAGCGCCGGCCAGTCAGCAGGTTGTCCACAACAATTACGCGCCAGCCTTCGCCAAGCAAGGCGTCACAAAGATGAGACCCCAGGAAACCGGCGCCACCGGTGATGAGAGCGCGCTGTTGGTTCATGCTTTCTTCACGCCGTTTTTCAAAATGCTGCCGGCGGGCACCCCGTCAGGATGGGAGGCTGCACGACCCACGCTGTAGTAGGTGAAGCCATTCGCCGCCATGACCTCCGGATCATACAAGTTCCGCCCGTCAATCACGATGGGATACTTGAGTTCCCGGTTGAGCCGGTCGAGATCAAGATTGGCGAACTCTTCCCACTCGGTGAGAATCAGCAGTGCATCGGCGCCACTGGCAGCCTCGTAGGCTGAGTTGGCGAACTTGAGATTGGAGATCATCACTTCTCGCGTGCGCTCCACGGCCGCGGGATCATAGGCAGTAATCGTGCAGCCTTCCTGCAACAACGCCTGCACCAGAAATATCGCCGGCGATTCGCGAATGTCGTCGGTGCCGCCCTTGAAAGCCAGGCCGAGCACGCCCAGGCGCTTGCCGCGAAGAGTCCAAAGAGCGCTGCGTACTTTGCGGAGGAAGCGCTGGCGCTGATCTTCGTTGATGCGCATTACCTCATCCAGAAGGCGGAAGTCGTAGCCGCACTCGCGCGCGACTGCGCGAAATGCCAGCACGTCTTTGGGGAAACAAGAACCGCCGTAGCCGATTCCCGGATTTAGAAATCGTGGACCGATGCGCGAATCGGTGCCCACGCCGTGGCATACCTGATTTACATTGGCTCCCACCGACTCGCAGATCGAGGCTACCGCGTTGATGAATGAGATCTTCAAGGCAAGGAAAGCGTTGGAGGCGTGTTTAATCAGCTCCGCGCTCTTGGTGCTGGTCACGATCATCGGTGGAGGAATATTTGCGCGGTCGGGGCGCGGGATGGCGTCACCGCGCTCGTAGTAGCTGCCGCCGGTGAGCGGCGCGTAGATTTCGCGCAGCACCTCGGCGCAGCGATCGTTGTCGCAGCCGATGACGATGCGGTCGGGGAAAAGAAAATCTGTAACCGCGGTACCCTCGCGCAAGAATTCAGGGTTCGATGCCACGTCAAAAGAATCCGGGTCGGTGCCATTGCGCAGGATGATCTTGCGCACCCAGTCGCTGGTGTAGACCGGGACCGTGCTCTTTTCGATCACAACTTTGTAGTCGTTGATGGCCCCGGAAATTTCTCTGGCGACTGACTCGACGAAAGACAAGTCCGCTTCGCCGCGATTAGTCGTGGGCGTGCCCACGGCGATGAAGATGGCGGCGCTGGAGCGCACGGCTTCATGCAAATTGTCGGAGAACTGCAAACGATGGCCGCGATGCCGGTTAAGCAATTCCGGCAGAAATTTTTCGTGGATGGGCACCTGCCCAGCTTTGAGAGCGGCTAACTTCTGCTCATCATTGTCGACAACGATGACGTCATGGCCGAGGTCGGCGAAGCAAGAGCCCGCCACCAAACCTACGTGTCCGGAACCTACGACAGCGATCCGCATGCTCGAAACTCCCTGGATGAAAGGTCGTCGAATAACTCTAATTTTCTTGGTTTGACGATTCCACGGATAACCGAGGGAAGGAATCCAAAAATCAGCTCGGGGAATAATTCAGCCGCCCCGAGATTGGGTGATTCTAACAGTTCAATACCGGAATTGGGAGAGGATAAAAGTCTCATCCGAGGAATATGGGCGCCATTCCGGAGATTGGGCGAAATCCATTGCGTCTTGCGAGTTTCATTTTGGTTTCTTCAGCACAGGAAAGCGGGTCCCCCTCCGAATAACTGGAATCATCATGTTAGCGGGGAATTCTCATGCAAAATCTTGAGGCAGAATGAGTTGCGGGCAAAATCTAGAGCACATGGGAGTTAGGCCCGTCGTGTTCCGCGCTCGCTATACCGACTCCGCTTCGACCATCATGGGCTAGTTTTGTGTGCGAGCGAAGGTTGGATGTCACATGGCGGTGGATTTCTTGAGGAGGCCAAGTTTTTTATTGACTTCTCCGTACGCAGAGGAACGGGTGCTCTGGCTTTCGAAGAAAGCTCAACGTCAAAGGCGGCGGACAGGAGTGTCCGCTCCACCAGGGCAGAGGTGGCCGGACACAGACAGCAGGTCCCCTTCGACTTTGCTCAGGGCGCAGGCTCTGCACTGCGCTTCCAAGGACTGGTAAACCCGCGCAAATCCCTAACTCGTCACTGGCTGTTGTGCGGCGACCACCGGTTTCAGTTCCGGCTCCGATGGAACGATGATCCAGGCCAGCATGTACGTGACCACGCCCGGACAGACTCCGGTCGCAGCAGTAAGGAAGACGCAGAGGATGCGCACGAGCAATACGTCGAGATTGAAATACTGAGCAAGCCCGGCACAAACGCCCGCGATCTTTCTCTCGGCGCGGGAGCGTATCAGTTTCTTCGGCGTGGGCGGAATCCCCACCATGTTGCCGCAGCGGGAACAAACGCGGTCGTCCTCAGCCATGGCCTTGCCGCAAGCGTTGCAGTACATATTGTGCCTCCCCCTTGCTTAACGGTACGACGATTGCGGGGAAAATGTTCCTCGATAAGTGTTGCGTGGCCCGGTTCTCGCAACAGGATAGCTCCTTGCTGAACGCCGGGTATCCCCGTTTGTCCCAAGGACGCGAGAAATGGGGTGCCCTCCACCCCTTCCAATCATTAAATCGGGCGGGATTGAAAGCCCCGCCCTGTCGCACAAATCGCGCCCAGGACGACCACCCTCGGGATACGTGTGGTTCGCGAGAGACAGAGGGTGACACCGCGCTTGGCTTGATGTTTTACGCCGCTAGCGCGGCCGTGGCGTGCCAGACGGGTTTGGCAGGTATAGGATGGCGAGGGCCGCGGGTGCGGCCAGTTTCCTGACGGGGCACGCGAAGATATTTTTTTCTGAGCGCGTCGGCCAGGCGTTGATATTTGACCTCGCTGATTCGCTCTAGCTCGCGCAGCAGTTGGCATCGTGGTCCGTGGTCGAGAATATCCCCGGCTATTGCGGTGAGCTCCTGCCAGTCGTGCCACTCGCCGATGGCATCTTTTCGCTCGCCCAGCGTGGCGATGAACTCCTGTTGATCGGCGTTGTCGGCCCATCTGCAGCGCGTTTCGTAATTCTTTGACCTTCAGCCGATAAGGATGCAGGTTCCGCTTGTTCAAGCCTGCGGGACTTGCCAACTCAGTGGAAAGCTTCACTGCCAACCCGGCGACATTTGCCGATGCTTCCGGCAAGAGCTTTTCGAATTCGGTGGAGATCCCCTTCAAACGTTTGCGGAGCTTCGAGCCCTTCTGACGAACGGCGGCGTGAAGTTTGGCGGCGGGTTTTTGCCGTCGGGCTCCGAGATGCTCGAGCAACATGACGGAGCATTCATTTTCTCCCTTTAGTTTAGGCCGGACCGTGGGATGCGAAGTCTGTAAACACGTCGATGTCGCGTACTTTACCGGCTCGCCTGCGGAGGCGCGCGAGGCGCTTGGCATTGGTGCCGAGCACATCGCCGAGCCGATTGGCGATCCGGACTTGACTATTGGCGCGCAGCAGTCCCCGATTGTGTTTCGACTCCCGGTTCAGCCTGACGGTATAGTCGGCGTTGTTCTGATTGAGCGTGGCCACCACGCTGGAGCAGTTTTTCCGCAAATCCTTGGTGACTTCCATCGACTCACACTGCCAGTCAACGGTCGACTTCGAGCCCCAGGCTCCCCAATGCCTTCCGCCTCCTCCTGAGCCGGAGGTGGTCATATCTTCTGAGCCTTTTCCTTGCACGAATACACGTGGTTTGTCCTGTCCCAGCGCCAAACCGCTTATGAACAGCACCACAAGAATTAACCGTTTCATCGCTCGTTTCCCCCGTGAACCTGGGTGGATTGCGGCCAAGTAACCGAAGCACCATGCAGAAACGGGCCCTAAAATGCACTTTTTGGCAGGCACTTAATCGTGGGATGACTGCGTGTCAGATTTCCAGAGTCTTGGTTCTTAAATCTCTCTGGCGAAAGCAGCGGTGCTCATACGTCACAACATCCTTACCGCGCCTGGACGAGACCTCGGCACGAGTTCTCTTCATCTTGTTTACATATTGACAACCCGGTCGTTTGGGGCGAAACTCCGCTACAGACGCTGATCTCGAAGCTGAACTGCTTCAAGCTGAAGCGAATCTGTTCACATGGTGCATCACCCCATGCCGGAGCCGGAGCCCTCGACGGCTGAGTCGTCCGCTGGGAGAGCGCCGGTGACGTGGGTGGGAGACGTCCCTGGCTCCGAGGCGGCGCCACGTCTGGAATCCAATGTTGCCGAACTGGCTGCCAGATTTGCCGCACACGGGGGCGGCAAAGTGTCGGCGGAGATGTCGGCCGAACTAGCGTTGCAAGTGGTGCTTAACGAAATTGTGGAGCAAGCGTGCCTGGCCACGGGTGCGACCGGGGCGGCGGTTCTTTTGGAGCGGAATGGAGAAATGCAGTGTCGCGCCACCTTCGGGACCAATGCTCCCGAGTTGGGTGCACGGCTGGATAGCGAGTCGGGTCTGACGGTGGAATGCATGAGAACGCAGCAAGTTCAGCATTGCGATGATGCGCAAGCCGACCCACGGGCCAATGTCGAGGCTTCGCATCAGCTGGGAACACGGTCGGTGATGGTGTTTCCATTGCTGCGAAACGGAAGCATAGCGGGCGTGTTGGAAGTCTTTTCTTCTCGTCCCGCAGCGTTTGGGGAGCGAGACGAGTGGACCCTAGAGGCGCTGGCGAAACGCGTACTGAAAAATGTTGAGCGAGCCGGCAATCCATCGAGCGTTGCCGCGCCGCAGCCTGGGCTGCACATTCTCCCGATTCCAGGAACTGAATGGGTGGATTCGCGGACTGGGTCAGAGACAACGCTGAACGAAGATAAAGAAAATGTGGGGACGCCGGAAACTCATGGACGAAGCCCCAAGGTCGGACGTGATGTCGTAGTCTTCGCGCTGGGTTTGGCCGTTGTGATTTGCACGGTGTTGTTTGGGACTCTGGTTGGTTGGCGACTGGGCGCATTCAGGACCGGGGCGAGTCACGGTGAGTCGGCGAAATCAGCCACCGGCGGCGATGTGACCAAACGGAATTCGGGCGCAGGAGGAAGTGCCGCGCAGGGTGCGGGGGTAACCGCGGATGCGAAGGCTGGAACCAACACAGGTCCAGCACCTCTTTCGTCTGCGGCAGGAAGCTCGACGATGACGTCGGTCGGCGGTAAGAAAAATATGGCTCCGCGGTCGAGGACGTCCGCGGCGAGCGGTTTGAATGATTCGTCTCCCCCAGAAGGCAGTTTGCGAGTTTATCAAAATGGGAAGGAAGTTTTCCGCATGCCTCCGACGCCGGGCCAGGGAGAGTCGGCTGCGAGCGCGACAAGTGTAAACGGAAGCGAGGTACACGGAAGCGAAGTGCGGCGAGCTTCCTCGGTTGAGCCCGCGAGAGTTCGTGAGCTGTCGCCGGAAGTGGCGGAAGGCAGCCTACTTTATCGTGTTGAACCGGAATATCCCGAGGAAGCTCGGCAGCGGCAGATGCAAGGATCGGTGGTGTTGGATGTGCGCATGGGGCGCGATGGAGCGGTGCAGGCAGTGAACCTGGTCAGCGGCCAGGCTCTGCTGGCGGACGCGGCAATTGTCGCGGTGAAACAGTGGCGATTCAAACCGCGCCTAGTCAAAGGGCAGCCGGTGGAGATGCAGACGAAAGTGATGCTGAACTTCAGGTTGCAGAGGTAAACGCCAGGCTGCGTCAAAAGAAAGGCGGAAAGAGAGAAGCTTCGCTTTCTAAGCTTGGCCATCACTTCAAGTAGCCGCCATCACCTTAAGTGGCGGTCTTGCGGATCGCGACTGGAACCTTGGCTAGCACTCCCGGCGAGGCTGCAACCGATTGCGTGAGCCGGGGGGGAGAAGGAATCGGAGAGCTCTGTTGTACGTTCCCTTGGCGGAAGGCGTAAAGCACTAACTCGACGCGGCTGGAAACTCCCAGCTTGTCGAAAATCCGAAACAAGTAGTTTTTGACGGTGTGCTCAGTCAGCTTCAGGCGCCGGGCAATCTCGCGATTGGTCAATCCTTCAGCCACGCAGCGGACCACATCAGTTTCCCGCGCCGAAAGCAACCCACCATTTACGTTCAGGCTCCCGGCGAGCGGAGCCTGGGAGAGAGTCCCCAGTACGAACTGCAGTTGGCTGCTGCTCGCCCAGATCTGTCCGTTGTCCACGCACTGAATACACTTGGCGAGCAGGCGGAAGGGTTCGGTGCGGCAGAATACTCCTTGAGCACCGGCTCGAAACGCCTCAGTGACCGAGGTGCGCTCGGATGAGTCAAGCAGCACGATGACGCGCGTGCCTGGCGATTGGACGCGAATCTCGCGAACCAGGTCAAATCCTCTCGGAGTGGGTTCTCCGAGATTGGCGCTGATCACCGCAACTTGAGGCTTTTCCTTCTTCACCAAAGCCAGGATGGCAGCAGCGTCGGAAGGCGACTCGATCATCTCGAATTGAGCATCCCGCCCCAGAGCGTCCACCAGCAACTGCGTTGTCATCGAAGTACTATCCGCGGGCAGAACCCGAATGCGATCTTGCTTCGAAAGAGCCGCCAGATGAGCCATAGATAACGCTTGTCAACCTTTCCGTTTCCCCAACTTCACAACGGGAAGAAATTAAAGAGGTTTGCGGAGGGAATGCTGCGCCCTGCGCCGCCCCGAAACCCGTTACGCCACCCGGCTGGACGGATCCGAAAGCTCCTCTCGGAGGAGCACAGTTCTTCCAATGACAGTAGGGGTAGTTCGGCCCTGAGTAAATAGCACTACCGGGGATATGGCACGGTGCTGCGGGGGAGCAGATTACCCGCGGACCGCCCTGAGTCGAGCCGAGATGGCGATCGGCGATGGCACCCACGCCGCGACCATTTAATGGCGCTGGGAAGGAAAGATGGGGGGTGACGTGATGCTCGAGTTCGGCGCCCTATCTCGCTGCAATCAATGGCTTAAGCATGGTGAAATCGATGACATCTGGAGGCGCTAGGGGCTTTGGGCTCTTTACTTTCCGCCTCTTGCAGCAATTTGCATGGGCGGAATCGAATCCCGACAAGATGTGGGGCTT
>QIAN01000331.1 GCA_003225005.1 Acidobacteriota bacterium
TACTGCTCGCTTTTGTATCATTGGTTCCGCAGGCTTGCCGAAAACACACTATGCAGCGTGGCAGCCCTCTGCACGGACGCATAAAAAGGGGCTTCGGCCACGCTCCTCCCTTGTGCTCACAATAGTTCTGACGAGGAACTACTGCTGACACGATTCGCTCACCATCTGCACATCCGTAATCTTCAAATGCCCGTGTTCGGTGTTGTCCTTCTTCATGCCGGTGTCTTTCGCCGCGTCCTTGGCATCTTCCTTAAGGTTATGCGCCGTCGCGTTCGAAACTACACCGGTTGCGGAAATTGTGTGGCCCACATGACTCGAGAGGTTTACACCGCTCTTGCTACCCCGCACTTCCCACGTGCTGCCGTCACTTCCGGTCAGTAGGAACTCATCGGCACTGTCGCCCTTGGTCAAACATCCTGTGACCGTTCTTACATCCGACTTTGATTTGGAATCACTGGTCTCATCCTGAGCAACCGCCCACGACGCGGTTAGACTTGCAAGAATGAGGCACAATAGCAAACGATTCATTTTGGTTGTCAATGGTTCTCCTTATCTCTCCTTATTCGGCTCTTGGGTACATTGTGGAACCCAATGAAGGTTAGTTGCAGAAACCTGCACGCGTGGCACCCTTCATGCTCAGCTTAAATTTCTCTCGAAAGTGAGCAATATTGGGCGTGACTCATGGCATCCGGCCCGGTACCGGTAGGATTCCGGGTCGTATGTCGGTTCCGGGCGTATAATCAGTAGTAGCTAAGTTTGACTCACCCGCAGTTGAAGTCGGTATCGCCAACCAGCGTCACCCCTTTCATCAGCAGCGATTCTTCTCAGCACAATTTCAAAAAAGAATAGGAATATCAATGGCAGAACAAGGAACAGTGAAGTGGTTTAATGACGCTAAGGGCTACGGCTTTATCAGTCGTCAGACTGGCGAAGATGTTTTTGTGCATTTCTCAGCCATTCAAGCGGGCGGCTTTCGCAGCCTGCAAGAAGGGCAAGCCGTGCAGTTCGACGTGACCAAAGGCCCGAAGGGCTGGCAAGCTGAGAACGTTCAGGCTGTCTAAGTGGCAATCTAAGGATGCCCGTTATCCGAAAGGATTTTGGGCATTTCTTTGTGTTTTGATGATGCCGTCTCCAGCACTAACCCATCAGTCATTCGCATCAAATCAATGCCAAATCACACTTTCGTAACAATTATTTACTCACTTTTCACAGTCCCGCAAGAGCCCAAGGTCGTCTAATCGGTCAGACAAACATCATGAGCCGAGTGTTAACTTGCGCATTGTGGGAAGAGCAATGCCTGAACAGTCAGGATAAGGAGCCGACGTTGAGGTTGAGTCTCGAAACCCGGGTAGCCGAAGACGTTACTGTGATCTGCTGCAAAGGCAGAATCGCTTATGGCATTGAAGCTGCCTCTCTGTCCGGCGAAATTGCCGAGCTTGCGCCCCAGACCCGTCGAGTCGTGATCGACCTCAGCGGCGTGGAAATGATCGACGCCGCTGGCCTCGGAGCACTCATATCTATTGCCTTGACGGCCCAAGCCAGCCAGTGCTCGGTCAAGCTGGCTGCTCCCGGCAATTTCATCCGCCAATTGCTGGAGCTTACCAAGTTGACCTCCGTTTTCGAAGTTCATCCCACCTTGGATGCCGCCACCGTCGCATCCCGTGGACAAGCGGCATGACGGACTGGTGTCACCACGCTACTCCGGCGCTGAGACCGACATCTCCTTCGGGCAGATCAGCCTGATCGCTTGGCCCTTGAACGCGGCGGCTGAAGACGCTAGTGGGTTACGTGAGAGTTCGCCGCCATGCACCGGAGACTGAAGGGAACGCCGTCTCCCAAGCTGGCGGTGGCAGGAACCGGAGTCATCCTGTTGGTGGGCGGTCTCAGCATGTCGCTGGGCGTCTATCCTGTTGTCGGGATCATTCTGCTGATTATCTTCCGGCAGTCCTCAAGAGCGGTGGGGGGTCGGCGGTGATTGTCGCAGGTGCCTTGGGGTGTCGAGGCAGACCCAAGGGGTGGATGTGAAGTTCCTTGAGCGTGTTAATTGTTGCAATTAGACACGGGCGTTCCACGGGGCCATTTCTTTGCACAAGTTCGGGCAACTTGTCCTCCCTTTTTGGGTTCTCTCTTTGTAGTAACTGCTTCTCACAGTTGATTGGAGTTCAGTCGTGATCACGGGCTCCGGAACCTTCACGTTGACAAAAGGGGAGGCTTTAAGTGCCTGAGCGCTTAAGCCGCACTCGGATGAGTAACGCCTATGCCGCCGTGTCTCGCCCCGTCACAATCTTGCTCTCGATGGCCAGTCGTAAACCGGAACGGTCCTCAAACGACAATGCAGCATAAACTTGACCGTGCTATCGCAGTTTTGGAAGTCGAAGCCAAAATGCTGGAGGCACACGCCGAGAAACTTTCCATCATGGCTCGTCAGTTGGCCGATCCCGAACACCACCGAGAAATCATCGAATTGTCGCACGAAGAAACGGAGAAGGCTGAGGGTATAAGGCGGCAAATCCGTCTGCTGAAAGATCATCTGTAGTCATTTGTGCCTCAAGACCATGGTGTGTGCTGGAAGGCGAGAAGCTGTACCTGCTGCCAGTGCAGGGCTCCGGCACGCAGTGGTACAAGAACGTGCTCAAGAACCCTATGATTCGGCTTGATGCGCGATTGGTACTACGATGTACTTGCTGATGCCAAACAGCCCCATGCCTGACGCCAATCCTGCGAATTCGGCGACGATGTTCCCCAAATCAGCTAAACCAAAGACGAATGAGACAAAGAAGGTAGCTCGAATGCCGAACTCCTCTCGGATGAGATCATGAAGACCTTTGCCCGTCACCGCACCCATGCGGGCTGCCATTTCCTGAACAACGATCAGAGCGATGGTGGTCGGGATTAGAGTCCAGAGCAATGCATATCCAAACTTTGCACCAGCTTGGGAATAGGTAAGGATTCCTCCGGGGTCGTTATCGACATTAGCGGTAATGAAGCCAGGGCCAAACACCGCAAAAAACGCGAGTAAGCGATAGCGGAGCAACTTGGCGGGACGGCGAACTTCTTTCAGACGCATGAGGGCACCTCCTGCTCGAAAAAGGTACGAGCACGGCCTGCTGCACAAAGCGCAGGCGATTTTTGGAGGGTGAAGCCTAGACGCTACGGCTTGACGCTCGGCCTAGATTCACTCGCTCGGGTTCAGGTTTACCCCGTCGAAGCGAGTGGCCGACTGCGACATCAGGCGGGCGCTATCGACGGAGCACGATTCCAAAACTACTCAGGGGCTCGGATTGTTTCGGCTCAGTCATAAGAATTTGGATCGATACTGCGAACACCTAAACCTTACCACGCCCGAAAACATTGACCCAATTACAAACGCTGGAATCACCACAGGTATAATTCCTCCGCAATGACCAAGAAGATTCTCGCCATGGCGCTGGTGGTCGCCGCTGTAGCGCAAAACACCGCTCCTGAGGCGCGGCCGCGTGCCTCGGGCTTGGGGCTCAAGGTCGGCATCCTACCGACTGGGCCGCTCGATGCAATCACAGATGTTGGTGGCGTTGAGGTCGGGCACACGACCATCATCCGTGGCGATGACGTGCGCACTGGCGTGACCGCCATCCTGCCGCATCCCGGCAATCTGTTGCGCGAAAAGGTACCGGGCGCAGTTTTCGTAGGCAACGCCTTCGGCAAGCTAGCTGGCAAGTAAACGAACTGGGCGAAATCGAGACTCCGATCCTGCTCACATCCACCTTGAGCGTGCCGCGAGTGGCCGACGCGCTCATCGACTACATGCTGGCCCTGCCGGGAAACGAGGATGTCGAGTCGATCAACCCGCTGGTCGGCGAAACGAACGACGGATACCTGAACGACATCCGGGGACGGCACATCACGCGGGAGGACGTGTTTGCCGCTATCAAGAGCGCCAAAAAGAGCGGGTCAGTCGAGGAAGGTTCGGTGGGCGCGGGCACGGGTACGGTAGCGTTCGGCTTCAAGGGCGGCACAGGAACCTCGTCCCGCCACCTGCCGGCCAAGCTCGGCGGGTACACGGTCGGGGTTCTCGTCCAGACGAACTTTGGGGGCGTGCTCACCATAGCAGGTGCTCCCGTGGGCCGGGAACTGGGGCGCCACTACCTGCGCGAAGAGCTTCAACAGGAAGGCAGCGCGACAGATCAGGGAAAAGGATCGGTGATGATCGTCATCGCGACCGACGCGCCCGTGGACGCACGGAACCTGAAGCGGATGGCAGCGCGGGCGATGCTGGGGCTGGGACGCACGGGTGCTTCGGGTTCAAACGGCAGCGGGGATTATGCGATTGCGTTCTCGACCGCGCCCCAGATGCGCATACGCTCGGAGGACAAGTCATCTCTCCGGCACATCGAGTTGCTGCCGAATGACGCGATGTCCCCGCTGTTTCTGGCCGTGATCGAAGCCACCGAAGAGGCGGTTTACAACTCCCTGCTTCGGGCAACGACAATAACCGGACGGGGACACAGCGTCGAGGCACTGCCGCTTGAGAAAACCACTGAGATATTGAAGAAATACGGAGCCATCAAGTGAAGGAGAACAAACTGAAAGCCCGCCTTGCCCGCTACCGCCAGATCAAGCTCAGCGTGATCGGCAGGAAGTCCGGGCGGACGACTTCCATCCCGGTCTGGTTCGTGCTGGAAGGAGAGAAGCTCTACCTTCTGCCGGTGCAGGGCTCCAACACGCAGTGGTACCGGAATGTGTTCCGGAACCCGTCGATTCGAATTGATGCGCGGGGCGTGAAAGCGGAATTCCGAGCCACTCCCATGACTGATGCCAATGCTGTGAAGTCGGTATTCGAGAAAGTCCGGCAGAAGTACGGGGCGAAGGACGTGAAGAGGTATTACTCGAAGTTTGATGTGGCGGTTCCGATTGAACTGGTGTAGTCAACTGTTTTTAGGAGCCGAATAGAGCTACAAACCGAAAGGCGTATGCGGTTCAGATTTCCTGAAGACGAGCCACGCCAGCAACCCGATACACACCAGCACACCGCCAATCGCCGCCACAAGTGCCAGCGTGTGCGCCGACCACATGCTTGTCACGAACCGCCTGCCGAACACAGATGCGAGGTAAGCCAGTAGAGCAAAGCGGCACACCCGTCCCATGCCGAAAGACAGCAGAAAAGCAATGAAG
>QIAN01000332.1 GCA_003225005.1 Acidobacteriota bacterium
TGCGTCGCAATTCAATCTCTCGGTGTTCTTGGTGGTCCATTTTCCTTCTTTCTCTCGAGATGTGGTCACCTATGCATGACCAAGGCGTGGCCGAAAGCGCCGCCAGCCAGCACGCAGTACTTGGCTGGCTTTAACTAGGGCCAGGCTCATACGGTTGTCGCACGTCGCCAGCGGGCTGATGTGAGACATGTCCACGCCCGAGAAACCGCGCTTGAAATGGTAGACTCCCGGATTCGCTTCGGGGTCGATGCCGCCTAAATCATAGTACCGGATGCCTGTTTCCTTGAGCCATCGAATCAGTGTCCAGTGCAGGAGATATGCGCCCTTCGACTTCATGCCGTCAGAATTAGTCGCCCCAAGCAGATAGATCGCGGAGTCCCCGATCGCCGAGCAGACTAGTCCAGCCACCGGTTTCCCTTCGTGCTCGCAGATGAGCACTCTCATTCGTTGATTTTCTGGCAGGCTCTCCTGGATGCGGCCGAATTGTTCGATACTCACCGTCGTTTTGAACTTCTTGCGTTCCCACATTTGGCCGTACAGCTCGCAAAAGGAGTGGTACTCCATCATGCCTTCTCCTTCGATGACTGTTAGATTATTCCTTTCCGCCGCGTTCAGTTGATTTCGCCATTTCTTGTCCAGTTTTTTGCGCAACTCCTCAAGCGCAGGTTCGAGGTCAAGAACAAGCGTTCTGTACTTCTGGGAATCCAGATGGTTGTTGCCCTGGTACTCTGAGAAGGCCGATTGAAATGCTTCCGCTCGGCTTGAGCCGGAGAAAGCGTTCGGCAGAATTTCCAGATAAAGCGCCCTTTTCCTGCCATATTCGTTGCGAAGTGCTGCCGCCAGGGCTCTTACCACCTCCGGGTCCAGGTCCTTTCCACGAGGCTGGCACAGCGGGCCCCATCTCAAATATCCTATACCTATCCTCAGATTTGCCGGCCTGATGATCCTTAACTGAGCTGCCCCAACCACTTCGTTTTCCCGTTTCAGAACCAAATGACTGAGATTACGTCTTCCCCATCGGATCGCGCCGTAAGACCAAGTCTGATAAATATTGGCATCCGCGAACCCATCTAGTAGTTCGGACCAGCCCGACTCGGTGACGCCATCGACTTCGACTTTGTATTCGGGCTCTTTCACTTGGTAATGAACAGCGCTCGAACCTTTCTCATCACAACCTGCGCGAATGGTTGCCAGCAATACGCGCCGGAGACTTTCAGATAGAATTCTGTTCGCCAGTCCCACGGGTCAGCCGGCACTCGTCCGACCACAAACCCGTTTTTTCCTGCCGAGACAAGCACAGGCTCTGTCGTGAACACTAGTTCATATCCTGCTTTCTTGCATTGCTGCACGGTGAAGTCATTGAAAGCACCATGTGGAAAGCTGAACAGATTGACTGGCCGGTGCAACAACGCTTCTAATTTTTCACGCGAGAGATTGATCTCTTCGCCCGCCGATTCCTGGCTGAGGGCTGTGAGATTTGGGTGGTTCAACGTGTGCGACCCCACTTTTATCGAATCGGGCAAGTTGCTAAGCTGCTCCGGCGACATTACCCGCTCGTTCGGAGAGTAATATCCTTCACCCCATCCTGGTTTGCTCCCCAATGCATCTGTGACGGCGAAAACCGTCGCCGGAATCTTCAACCGCACCAGGACGGGAACGGCGTTTTCGGCAAAGCTTTGTAGCGCGTCGTCGAAGGTAATCACAACTGAATGCGTATTTGAAGGCAAATCGCCCACGCGCGTGATGTCAATTGCTGTTTTCTGAGCGGCAATTAGCCGCATCTGTTCTTCGAAGCGGGTCCGATACTGAATAGGAATGCTGTGGTAATACAACACTACACAGGTTCCCACGCTATTCCCAAATAGCATGCGGCAAAATCGATTCCAGATAAAATAGAGAATGCTGATGCCAAGCTTGATCGTCCGGATGACAAATCGGGCGATCGAAGGCTTGGCTATTTCCGGAGTGACGCTCATCTGACCTGTCCCCGTATTTGGTCCAGCCCTAATATAGCACTGGCGCAATCCACCACTAAGGCATCAACTGTATGAAGTAGTGTTCAGGGAAGTGGAGAGCTGCGAGTTATGGGATCGCGGTACGATCCAAACCGTGACTCTCCAAGTTTTCTAGCTGAGGTCGAGAAGGCTAATAGGCTCCATCACCGGAAACCACGGCGGCCGGGGTCTTCAGCAAAATCTGAAGATCCAGTCCGAGAGACCATCGGCGGGCGTACCGAAGATCGAGCCGCACCATTTCGTCGAAACTTACGCGACTGCGGCCGTGCACCTGCCAAAGACCTGTAATTCCCGGCTTGATTTCGAGAACTCTCCTGCGATGCCACACGTCGTATTCCCTGTACTCATAGGCGAGCGGAGGCCGCGGTCCCACAAGGGACATCTCGCCTTTCAATACGTTGATGAATTGAGGGAATTCGTCCAAACTCGTTCGACGAATGAATTTGCCGATGCTGGTGATCCGCGGGTCGTCCTTCATTTTGTAAACAGGCTTGCCTTCCCCGTTCGTTCGGGCATTGCCGCCGATCATCTCTTTCATGAAGGCTTCGTGAATCTTAGGATCGTTATTCACATACATGGACCGGAATTTCAAACAATCGAACGCCTTCCCGAACTGCCCAAGACGCCCCTGCCTGAAAAGCACCGGCCCTTTCGAAGTTAGTTTTACGAGTAGGGCAATGGCAAGAAATACTGGCGAGAGAACGATCAACGCCAAAAGACTACCAAAGATATCAATCGCTCTCTTCACCATGAAGGATACCTTTTTCGTCTCATGCAATTGCTGGATGTCGGGATAAAGCGTGGGATTCGCCGAGATGCCGGAATCGTCATCGCTTGATTCATCCGAAAAAATGTGGGCTGCCACACGTACGCGTCGCAGATCATCTGGGCTTAAATGAACGGCAAGCAGTTGATTGACCTTGGCGAGCAGCTTCTTGGTGACCTCAGAATCATCCTGAAGTCCCAGCTCCGTGAAGATAATTCCCAAGGTGCTGTCTTGTTCGTACCATCCAGCTGGATCAGTCTCACGGCGCGCTTCATTCGCAGCTTTGATCAGGCCCTTTACGATCTCCGGATACCGGTCACTCTCCGCATTGTCGCCTACCCCCAGAAGGAGCAACAAAAACCTTCTGTTGGAACGCTCAGCTCGCTTTCGTTCGAGGGAAAGAATTCCAAGGAAAAGGTCTTCCGGCAAAATGTCCTGCATCAAATCTGATGCTTTCAGAACTGGCCGCCCTTTCGCTTGTTTTGGATTCGCTTGCCGAGCCGGAGGAAGGTCCATGAGCAATTGTGCGTTATTGGTGTCTGTCGCCATTTTCTCTTTCAGCCGGTCCGTTCCTGCGGTACGTGTCCTGTGGGACGCTAACGATGGTCTTGGAAGGATCCGCAGCACTCCGGAGGCTATCTATAATCTTGAAATCACCATGCATCGGGTGTAATTGCAATTCGTTGACCAGCCCGAAGGAACCAAGAGCTATCGTGCTTCACCAAGAAAAGCTCTATCTGATTAAGAATGAACATCTTATCTTGCCGCCGCCGCTCGCTGTGACCGAGCTGGGTAACGGTTATCATGCTTTGACCTCCTGATGGGAAAATCTATTCTCTAGTGGTGTAAAGCTATTCCCGACCCTTTGCGACACCTCCCCGGGAGGTTCGTGTCATTAAAGGCAAAAGAGCTGGGCTTGGCCAGGTTGTAAAGCAGAGGTAAGCTTTTTTGGGGAAGCAAGCTGCTTAGCCGGCCGGGTTTACTGTTTGGAGATCCTGATCTTGGTTTGGTCCGCGCCGGGGAGGAGAATCCTCAGCCAAAATGTCGGTACAAAAGGTTACCCAAAATTGCAA
>QIAN01000333.1 GCA_003225005.1 Acidobacteriota bacterium
CTGTGACATGCCGCAGATCTCCCGAGGTAAGTTCGACCGCCTTCGACGCGCAACCACCGGATTTACCACCAGTGAGCTTGATGGATATGGGCTTTGCGGTCATTTGCCCGCTCGCCCGCCACCGTAGGCCTCGTATCCGGTTCTTGTTCATCGGCTCGCGCCTTTGCTCCACGCTTCTTTCAGGCCCCGCCTCGCGGCGAGTGTTATTTCACCCTTGCGCTTTGCTAACCCTTCACCTCCATTAGGTTGGGTAGAGGACTTGCACCTCCTGTTCCAGATGTTTAGTTTTAGTAACTCATCGTGAGTGAGGCTCCTCATCCATCGCCGGTGTCCACGGTAACGACTTCTTCGACGACTTCTTCCGAGCTTGAGCTGGTCGAACAACTGAAGCGGCAACTTGCGGGGCCGCTGTTTACGGCGGTGAGCAGCAGGTTGGAGAGCTACCAAAACCGGCTGCACTATGCGGAACTGAAGATCCGTTTACTGGAAGAGCGACTGCGGCTCGTGCGGATCGCGAAGTACGGGCCGGGCAGCAAGTTCTCCGATGCACAGCTGGAGTTGCTGGAACTGGAGCCGGGAGTCAGCAATGTGGAAGTCCAAGCGGAGAATGAGCGCCCAGCGCTACAGCCCTCGGCGAAGACGAAGCGCCAGCATCCGGGAAGGCTGGAACTGCCCGCGAACCTTCCGCGGGTAGAGCGGATCTTGGCTTGCACGCCGGAGCAAAGCGTCTGCAAAGGCTGCGGTAAACCAACGACAGTGATCGGCTACGAGGAAAGCTCCCAGCTGGATGTGGAACCGGTGAGGTACTTCGTGTTGGTCAGCAGACGCGAGAAGCGTGCTTGTAAGTCGTGCGAGGAACAAGGGGTGATCTCGGCGCCGTTGCCGCCACGGATCATCGAGAAGTGCCTGGCAAGCAACCAGATCGTGATCGACACGGTCGTCAGCAAGTATTGCGACCACACTCCACTCTACCGACAGAGTGCGATTCTGGAACGGGACACGGCCTGGACTCAGCCGGGCGACGCTGGACGGTTGGGTTCTGAAAGTAGGCGAGTTGCTGATCCCCATGGTCTCGGCCATGAGACGAGAGTTGATCAACGGCACCTACATTCAGGCCGATGAAACCCCGGTGGACGTGCAGATGCACGAGCGCCGAGAGAAGAATCACCAAGCATATCTATGGCAATACGGCCGACCCGGAGGAACGGTGGTGTTCGACTTCCGTCTGGGGCGCGGACGCGATGGACCGAGGCAGTTTCTGGGACAATTCGAAGGTCTTCTGCAGACAGACGGATATGCGGCTTACGATCAGATCGGCGGGCCGAAGATCGTTCATGCGGGCTGCTGGTCACATGCGGAACGATATTTTTCTGAGGCGGTGCAGTTAAATCCCAAGGATCCAGTGGCGACGCCGATCGTCGCGCAGATCGATGAGCTCTTCGCGATCGACGCCGAGGCCCGCCGCCAAAGACTGGGCCTGGAGGCACGCCATGCTCTGCGTCAGGAACAATCGCGACCGCTACTGGATGGGATCCGGAAGCAGATCGAAGCAGCACGCTCCACGGCACTGCCTGCCGGTGCATTGGCCAAAGCCTGCAACTACACGCTTACGCTAGGCTGGATCCGAACGGGATTCCCAAGGCGTGGTATCGAGTGACAGGTGCCGTTTACTGGCCGGCCTACATTGCTTGGTACGGACTGGTCCAGTTAGGGCACTACCTCCGGCGCGGAAATGAAGCGAACCTGAGCGCTTTCCTTAAACAGGTTTCCTGGCTGGAGAAGAATGCCGTCTTGCGCAGCGACGGCACGGTTGTTTGGCCGATGAACTTCGATTACCCCAACGGCGCAGTCCTGCTCAAGGCGCCGTGGATCTCGGCATACACTCAGGGCCTAGTGATTAGCGCCTTGGTTCGCGCGTGGCGTCTGACGAGGCGACCCGAGTTGCTGGAGCTTCTCAAGAATTCAGCGAAAGTATTTGAACTCGATGTCAAAGACTCCGGAGTCCGGGTTTTGCTGGAAGGCCACACTCTATACATGGAGATTCCAGGTGGCCCGCTTCCGGGCATTCTCGACGGCTTCATGACCTCGCTTATCGGTCTTTATGACTTGTATGTCGAGACCGAAGAGCCTGTTGTGGGTCGCTTGTTTGAAGAGGGAATCGCCGGGCTCAAGTATGCGCTGCCACGCTGGGACTACAGAAGCAAGTGGAGTTGGTATGATTGCGCGTATCTGAGCCCGCCTGCCTATCACAACCTGAATTGCCTTCTTCTGGAGGTGCTGGCGGGCTTGTCAAAGCAGCCGCGTCTGGCTGAATACGCGAAGCGATGGAGCCCTAAGCAACTCTCGGCGCTGGACCGAACCGAAATCTATCTTGGTTTCGTGCTCACGAAAAATGCGAACCGTTTGCGGCATCGAACCTGGCGTCAGAAGGCTGACAAGACTTCCGCGGCTTCGCGGACGTTGGCGCCGGCGTCCGTTCCACAGGCGTGTGTTGGACCCGAGTGACCGGTAAGGTGTCAACCACGGACAAGGCGCCAATATTTGTGATTGGTTCGGCGCGGTCGGGGAACACGATGCTGTATCACATGCTCCTGTCATCGGGGTGCTTTCCGGTTTACCGAACAGAACCGTGTGTCTTTGATCTGCTGGTTCCAAGATTTGGAGACTTTTGCAGCGTTGCCACCAGGCGCCAGCTGATGCGCTGTTGGCTGCGGACGAGACAGTTCCGGCGCTCCGGCCTGGATGCCGGCGAAATAACGGAAAAAGTTGTTGCCTCTGTGACCACGGGCGGCGAATTCCTCTGCGCCGTGATGGGGGAAAAACCAGAATGTTTCTTGGTGTTTCTCAACCATGCGGCAGCTCTGCCTTCGGCCTCGGCCAGTTTATTGAGGAGACATTACCTGGCTGATGTTTCTCTTGCCTTCCTCGATTTGTTCAAGCATCGGGGCCGCCGCTTTTTCTGCGAGGGTACCACGTATAAGCGGAAACCGGGTCGAGTTGGGCGCCCGCGATCTTACCGTCTTCGTTCTCGCTCGCGTCCGTCGCCGGCGCACCGCTATCCTCTCTTCTCCGTGCATTCCTCGACTTCAGCACAAACACCGCTCCTCGAACAGGTGCGTTGGTCGGACGCTCACCTTCTAACGATCGTAAAAGACGGAAATGCCAAGCGGAATGAAGGGGAGCGGATAGACATCGAGAAGCTCGCCGCCGAGGTCGACCCACTCCGACGAGTCGCCTACATCGCGCGCCAGTTCTTCGATTGCCAACTCCTGTTTGCTGCAGTCCATAACGACGATTTTGGGAGTTCAGACATGTCCATGCAGGTGCGGCAGGAGCCAACAGAACTTCGAGCGTTCCGCTACGACACTGTCGCTGCTCCGATTGACGGTTTGCTCTTCAACGTAGATCGTGACCTCCAGTGCCACGGTATCCCGAACGCTCGTACCAGTTGTGGCGGGGTACAAGGTCGTCGAGCATGAAGACCAACGTGGATAGAATGTCGATCAGTTGGCGATTTACGTTCGGAATGACGACCGCATAGACTGGTTTTCTGGCCGGGTCCGGAGGCGTATCTTTTGTTAAGTACCTTACAGCGTTATAGGCGATTTTAGCGTAGCGCAAGAACATGAGCGTCATCTCAAGGGCTGCGCTTTGACACGTTCCCCTGCTGTCTGATGTTTGGCTATCCGGCGGAGAGCCGGCGGCGCGAAAGACACGAAACCACTTGTCATCAGCGGGCAGGCTTTGGGCAGAGTCGCCGTGAAAGCCCTTGCCCGCAAGCCTTTCCAGCCACGCGCCGGATATGCAGTCCAATGAGTCGAGGTTGTCTTCTGGTGAGTTACACTCGTCCCCCGCGACAACGGATCGCTTCCATAGACCGCGATTCCACTCGTTACATGATGCTCGATGCGCCGCAAAGGCCATCCCAGTCGTCCCAGGGCTACCACTTGTTGTTTTTTTTCTTCGCTCAAGACGTTGCTCATACCGACGAAGGCTACAGTGCCTCGCGCCGGAATCAACGTCCCGGGCCTTATTCTCGTTGGCCGGTTTTCAGGTGACCCTCATTGGCCGGTTTTGGGTGACCGCTGAGGGTGCTAGGATTTGCAAAAGTCTAGATTCACACTCAAAATCCGCCGGCACTTAGTACCTTGGGGGTTCGACTCCCCCTTCCGGCACCATAGATTCCAAAGAAGTTATCTTCATTCCCTGAAAAAATGAAGTACCACCCGTAGTGCATGTGTGTGCAAAGTTGCTGGGCCAAGGGGCGTACTCCAGCGTCGGGAGAGTCCAGGCGGCACGCGAAATTCCCTTGTGTTACAAATCTGGAACGTGCCTAAAATGTAGAAGAGCGGGCACACGGAAGCGCAGATCGGCGCGCGAGGCATGCGACCAGACCAGGACCCTAGACGCTAGTGAACAGGCTGGGCCGTTGGCGTGGCGTACTCCAGGCGGAGACCCCAGTCGCGATCATCCGGAAAGTCGGGCAGCTCGATGATTCCGGTGGAGGATGATTCTACTTTTCCGCTCCCTGCATCTTGCCATTTTCCGACTCGGGGATCAAACCATTCTGCGCGGTACGAGCTCAAGGGAAGCGCAGCGCGAATCCGGCTGCGCGGGCAGCCCTTTTCGAAGTAGGCGAGAAAGATTTTCCTGTCCGGTGTGCGTGCTGAATACGCCCAGCCTTCATAGCCAAGGGTGACATGCGTTTTGTTAGGCGAGACCAGATTCGCGTCAGGCACGAGTTCTTGAAACCTCCTGCCTACAGAGAATGCGAACGTTTTCAGGTGCTGCAGTTCAGCGCCTGAGCGCCACTGGAATGCATCCCACATTTTCACGGGTGACGCAGGCTCGATATCGGCGCCCCAAATGCCTTCGGCGCCATAGACATGACCCGCCAGTCCTCCGGACAGAAAACTTCCATACATCGACGAGCGCACGTACTGACTATCTTTATCTGAGCCGCCCTCCGCACCGTATTGATATCCGCCGTTGCCGAGGCCGAACACGTCTTTGTATCCGGCATAGTAGGGTTCGCCATTCAGAGCCGGTGCGGAATTCGGCGAGTGATAAATTTCCGTCAGGTACCAATACCAGTCGTGCTCGCGCTCGTTCCCCATTTGGTGCAGAGTCACCCAGGAATCTTCTCCGAAGTTTACCAGGGTTGATGGATTGGAGTTCGCCGTGAGCAATTGGCCGTAAGGCGGCGGGCCAAACTTCGCCATCACCATTCGAACCGCAGCGTTGTAGTCGCTGGCGGGAATCGTATCCTCGTCGATATCAAAATGGATAGGACTGAAAACGGTATTATTGGCCTGATATCGGGACCATACGTACTGGATATACCGTGCGTAGGAATCGGGCCAGGAATAGTACTTCTTCCAAACCTGGCCGGTGTCACGGCGTGCAACTTCGATGATGGGAATGAAGCCCTGCTCGTTAAGATAGTCAATCTTGCGATCCAGATACCGAAAGTACGCAGGATTGAGCCGGTCCATGTCGGGGAAGACGTTTTCAAAGCCGGGCACTTTGCCGGGAAACTGAAACGGACGGCCGCCTTCGTTCTCCATGTTCTTGGCGCTCTTCGTGCCATATTCCGTCCATGCCGATCGAACGCAAGTCCGTTCGGGGTTGTCCATAAACAGGTCCACGGGATATCCGTCGGTTGCCCAGGCGGGAAACGCAGCAATGATCAGGATGGCGTTGTAGCCTTCCGCCTTCCGGTAGCGAAGATAGTCCTTGAAGCCGGCGTCCGGCCCAAGCGGACGTTGCTTGTCATCGTCATACCATTGAAACCGGTTTGTCCCGGCGGAATACCAGGTGTCGCCGATGAGGAAAAACGGGGTGCCGTCCGCCTGCTCGATTCCGTGGTGATTGCCCGTGGCCCAGAGAAAACCTCTTCGCAGAGTATTCTTTTGCTTGTCTTCTTGGCTCCAGGCGACAGCCTGAAACTGGCCACTCCTGCCGGCCAAGCCTGGATCAGGAGGACTGGAACCGCTTCGCCATGACCAGTCGCCAGGTGCCGGAGCGAGCAGTCGAACACGGAACGTCCGGTCACCATCCCAGAAGCCGTAGATTCTCTTTCGGAAACCCGGCCCGGCCAAGTCCACCCAGACGGTAACTTCGGTGTAGGGATTCGACCAGGAGCGGGAAGCTGTGAATGTGAGTTCTTGCTTCTCCCATACATGAACAACGGGTGATGGAGAGGCCCCCGCCATGCCAGACAGCGAGGCAACCACCGAGAGAACACAGATCACGCAACCCACCGGAAGCGCGCGACGGACGCCACTCTGAACCAACCCATTCATCTTGTTGACAGCCTTCACAGCCTTCACAGCCATCATGTCCTCCGCCGAGCGTTGCGCAGAATTCTTACTCCATTCTCCACCTCCTTGCAAACTTCGCGTTTTCGCACAGTGGGAACAATCAAACCTGATTGGCTTTTGCGCGGTTATCCGATATTCTCGACCCCTTCATAGGGTATTCGATTCCGGATCGAGGGGCCGGGAATGACGTCCAAGGTTGGTGCAGTCACCGTCGTCGGGCTGATGATCGCCTGCTCGGCCATCGCCCACGGCCAAGTGGGACGAACAGAGATTACCAAGTGGCAGTACGGCAAGAGCGGAGCGGTCTCGCTCACCTACGACGACGGGACAATCAATCAGTTCCGCGTAGCCGTGCCTATTATGGATAGCTTCGGTTTTCCTGCTACTTTCTTCATCATCACCGGAAACATTCCCGGTTCGCAGTACCACGGCACGTTTGTTGGCCGCCCAACAAAGGCGATCATCGAGGAAACGGCGAGCATTCCTACCAATAGAGACAATTTTCTTGAGCGTGCTTCAGCCATCCCATTTCTGGGCGATCAAGGAGCGATCGACTATCAGACTCGGGCCGGAGAAGTTTATGACGAAGGAAAGAATGTCGAGCAGGCATATCAACTCATCGACGAGTGCTATGCGAAGGTGCGACAGGGCGCCTTTCCGAGAGGTGAGGAGCATGAAGCCTCCCCCGCCAGCCTCAATAACATTACCTGGGAGGAGTTGCGCGCACTGTCGCAGCGTGGATACGAATTTGCCAGCCACACCGTAACGCATCCCCGGCTGGCTGTTCTTGATGATGCCAATCTGGCTTACGAGCTCGAGAAGAGCCGGCAGGACATCCTTGACCACCTCGGTTTCAAGCACACGTTCTCGGTCGAATGTCCTTACGGCACCGAGAACGAACGCGCCGTCCACTCCGCACTGCTGCGCTACCAGGTTGCGCGCAACCACATGCCGGATGCATTCGTGGACGATCTCGATCGCTGGAACAATATGGACCCCGCCGCTTCCCGCGAAGAATATGTCCGGTGGCAGCGGGGACCACTGACGGAAACGCCGATGGGGTTGATGAAGTCATGGGTCGACAAGACTGCCGCGCAAGACAACATATGGCTGGTGCTGGTCTTTCATGGTGTGGATGGTGTCGGTTGGAAACCGAAGACGGGCGCGGAGTTGAGAGACTATTTCGGTTACGTCAAATCGAAAGCAGACAGGTTGTGGGTCGCGACCTTTCAGGATGTCACCAAGTACATGCGGGAGCGCATGCATGGCCAGGTCTTCTCCTATGGAGAAGGCGACGTCATCTCGGTAGTGCTGCGCAGCGATCTGACAGACGTGAGCTACGGCCTCCCGCTAACGTTGAAGACATATGTGCCCTCATCGTGGCAAACAGCGGAAGTCCGGCAGGGGAAGCGGACAAACCATGTAATTGTCGGTCGGGACAACAGCATGAGTTACGTACTGTATCAAGCTGTGCCCAACGCAGAGGTTGTGACGCTGTCCGCGGTCGCGGCAGAGACGCAGCAGAGTCAGACGAAATGATTGTCGTAAGACGGGGTTTGCTGGCTAGTATCGGCTCTCAGGCAGGACGTGCACCGGGGTGGGTTTCCATGAAATGGCATCGCTCACGGCAGTTCTTTTTCCTCTGCGCGGCGGCATTTTTGTTCCTTGGGCACGCCTCAGCCCAGTTCATTGATGATTTTAACGGTCCGTCGGTTCAACTCGATCCCGACGGCATCAAGGGTTGGCTATTTCGTCCTGGCGACGGAACCGCCACCATGGACTTCCGTCAGGGAGGCGATAGCTACGCCTCGATCCTTGTCGATGGCACCACGGACAAGCGCGGCATCTGGTGGGCACTGATTGAGCGCAAGGTTTCCGACAAAATGGATCTGAGCCTCATGCAAAAACCCGGCCATGAATTCCGCATCGAAGCCCGCATCCGCGTGAGCCATGCGCAGCGCCGTGTGAATCTGCAAGTAGCGACCCAGCGAAGCACCGATGACGATGCAAACCTCATGGAATATGACATCCCGGATACGACCAACTGGCACACCATCAGCATGACGACTCACGGTTTCGACGCGAAGCCCGGAGATACGGTGTTCGGGCACATGGCTCTGATGGACTGGGGACTGGAGAAATACCGTGTTGACGTGGACTACATCAAGGTCGACATCGTGGATGCGGCGACTGCGGGGCCCGACAAAGGCGACCCGATTCCGTATCATCCACCAATTGCCGATCCCGCGCGCTTTGCCGAAACTGTCAAAGTTGCGCAGGACAGCATGATCGACCTCGTGGATACGGAGGTGAACGAGAATGACTGGTCTGTCGAGGATGGAGCGAAGAAAGCGATTAACCTGCTGACGGTGGATGAGACGCACCACGTAATCCTGCGCTGGGATTTGAGTGCATTTGCCGGAAAGAAGGTGGCCGATCACGGCCTGCTGGAACTAACGACATACTCGGTGCAGCGCAAGGCTGAGTATGTCAAGGATTTCGGACTCGTCAGGGTGGTTGAGATTCTCGGCGGAGATCCAAAGTGGGATCAGAAGACTGTGACTACCGACAGCTTTTGCCACTACGAACCTCTCAATCGCGTCCTCAATACGCAGATGATCATCGATTGGCCAATCACTGCAGAAAACGGCGGAAAGACTTACCTGACAATTTCCAAGATAGTGTTACAGCGGATGATCGACGGAAAGACCCACGGCGTCGCGATCAAAGCACTGGGAGCTATCGACGCGTCTTTTTACTCGATGGAAAACGAAGCTGGCAAATACAGCGGGCGGCTCTACTTCAATTTACAGAAGTGACCGTCCACAAGGAGTAGGACCACGTGAACGTCGGATTTATAGGCTGAGGCGCTATGGGTCTTTCCGTGGCCAAGCGTCTAGTGGACGCTGGCCACAAGATGCACACCACCTTGCTGCGGCGAAGACCTGTGCAGCCTCAGAGGCCAAATCAAGAGGGACTCCCGCAGCTTTGGCCGATTCAAGCGCCAAGTTCAAATCGTTCTTCATGAGATCCAGTTTGAAGCCGGGCTGGAACGATCCTTTAAACAAGAATCCTGGCAGACGCAGGTCCATCATCTTTGAATATCCAGAAGAGCCCTTGATGACCTCGTACAGGGTATTGGGGTCCGCGCCGCACTTCACTCCCAACGCAAAAGCTTCCCCAATCGTAAGCAGGTAAATCGCCGCCATCATCTGGTTGACGATCTTTACAACCTTCCCCTTAGAACGATGGCGAATCCAGATTAAGCGCTGACTGGATTGCACCGAAGAACGAGCATTTGAATTGTGGCGAGAGACAGCTCCCAGCGGCCATGGCACGATTCCGCAAAGACCAACAAGAGCGCAGAGGTATGGCTGCAACTCATTCAACACCAAGGCTTACGGCTACCAATCGAACAGCATTCAAGAAACACTGGAATCTGATTGGGGGGCCGGACGCCGGAGTGACCCTGACCGAAATCCCGCTTATCAGAGTCAACGACCACTAGTAGTGGTTTTTTAGTTTGCTCGGATCACATTTTTGCGTTTAGCGGTGGGAGCTGGGATGGAGTACAAGTCAATTGAAACGATTCAATACGTTAAGGCGACCATGGGCTTCAGAGTGTGAAAGCGTTTCAGAAGAGCACCAGCATGTCATTTGAGCGTTCCATAGAGTGCGGAGAAAAGCTATGACTGCGACAATAACGATGCCTGCCTCTAAGATTACAGTCCCGTTTTACGGACATGGCCGCCAATATCACAGCATCAAGGACGAGATCGACAGGGCTATTCGGGCTGTCCTCGAAAGTGAGGCTTATGTAACGGGACCTACCTGCGAGCGCTTTGAGTGTGAATTGGCCCAATACTTGGGCATGAAGCATGCTATCGGGGTAAACTCCGGTACCGATGCTCTCTGGCTTGTGCTCATGGCGCTAGGGGTGAAGCCAGGCGACGAAGTAATCACAACGACAAACACCTTTTTCGCCACAGCGGAAGCGATCTGGATTGCGGGCGGAAAGACCGTGTTTGTCGATACGGTTCCTGAGACCAATAATATCGATCCTGCCAAGATTAAAGCAGCCATTACGCCGCGCACCGTGGGTATCGTTCCTGTGCACCTTTACGGCCAATGCGCCGATATGAAGGCGATAAGCAAAATAGCAAAGGACCACAACCTCTGGGTTGTTGAGGACAATGCACAGGGAATTGACGGCCATGGAGACGGGTTCAGGCAGGGTGAACTGAGCGACGCCGTCTGTACGAGCTTCATCATCGAGAAGAACCTTGGGACTTACGGCGATGGAGGGGCGGTCATTACCAACCGTCAGGACATTGCCGCCGTAGTGCGACGGCTTCAGAACCACGGTTCTGTGAAACGTTCCGTTCACAGCTTCGGTTTCAACA
>QIAN01000334.1 GCA_003225005.1 Acidobacteriota bacterium
CTTTAATCAACTGGTAGACAGCCGTGTGCAGCGGAGCAGGGATGCCTGAACGCCGCGCTTCGCACGCGATTGCGCCGCTCAAAAAATCAACCTCTGTCGGAAGCTCATGACGAACATCATAGAGCATCGATGGTGGATGGTTGGTCATCGCTCCAATCTTGTTCATTTCCCAGGGATCTTCGTGGAGCTGGACCCCCGCTTCCTTGGCGACTCGTTTGCCCTCGTCGATCAATTTGTGGAGCAAGTGTCCCAAGCTTGAAGGCCGGCTTTCATCGGCAAAATGCGGCGAGTGGGGCAGTCCCGTTAGCGCCGACACTGCGTTTACGGAAGCATTGAAGATTAACTTCGACCACTGTGCGGGCCGAGCGTCGGGAAGCGCTTCGGCCTTCAACCCGCCTGCAACGATTAAGTCGGCGGCCTCCTTGACAAGGGAAAAGGGCGTGTGCCGCGGTTCAAACGGGCCCATCCAAGTAGCCGTATCCAACTCGTATTGCACGTGTGCGTCGCTGTGTCGCGTCCCGCTCATGAAAGTTGTGCCGCGAATAATCTGCCCGCGCGTGTGCTCGGCGATGATCTCTTCGCTGCCCAGACCATTTTGTGCAGAAAGCACAACTCCCTGATCGAAGTGATGTCCAACCGGCGCAAAGGATTCCTCGACTTGCCTGGCTTTCGTGGCCACGATGGCAAAGTCGCAGTCAGGAACTTCTGCCGCACGCCACGTGGCCTTAAGAGAAACGTGGAACTCATGTTTCCCGCTGACACGCAATCCATCGCGGTTGAGCGCGAGGGCGTGATCTTCTCTCCGCACGAAAGCCCAAACCTCCGCAACACGCGCAAGGTGCGCCGCATACAATGAGCCGATGGCGCCACATCCGACGATGCAAGTTCGCTTCATGTTTGTGCAGCCTTACGCTCGTTTCTCCAGCTTCACCAGATCGCCTGCCTGGTAAATGTCCCTCGCCACCATCGCGCGGTACAACGTGTCCGCGTTGTTAAAAGAATCGCTGACCACAATCCCGCTCGAAAACAGGGCGTCTTGCAGGGCCGCTGAAATTGTGTGAATCGGGGCGGCACCACCTTCTCCCATGCCTTTCGCGCCGTTGTAACTGTGTGGCGATGGCGTCTCGATGTGCGCGTATCTCACGTTCGGTATGTTCACGGCCGTGATCGGAGTGTAATCACTGAATGTGGCCGTTAGCATATTTCCGACAGCGTCGTAGAGACAGCGCTCCATTAATGCCGCGCCGATTCCGTGTGCCGTTGCTCCGTAGACTTGCCCCTCCACAATAGGAGGGTTGATGACCTTTCCACAATCATCGACGGCCACATACTCCAGGATATGCGGGATGAACGTGTCGCGGTCGATCTCGACCACGGCAATGTGAAGCTGTGACGCGTACGTCAGCGTCAAGCTGCCATATTTCTTTTCCTTGTCGGGAACTTTGAAGGGAGCGCGCCAGACGTAACGGCAGTTCAACGTCAGCTCGTAAAGTTCGGCGGGAAGGACCGCCGAATTCACATTGACAACGTTTGCCAACTGCCAGTAATTCACGGAACTGCCCGTATCTTTCGCGCGAATCTGCGGGCCCTGCTGTCCCATTCCAAATTCGAGATTTTCCTCTCCGGTTTTAAGCAAGAAGGCCGCAAGCCGCTCCATCTCGCTCTTCAGTTTTCGAGCCGCTCCGTGCACGGCGGACAAGCCGGAAACCGCAAACTGACTGGCGTACGTGCCCGATGCCCCCGTGTGCACGTTGCGTTCGGTGTCGAAACCGGTACGCACAGTAACCATGTCCGGGTGAATGTTGAGCACGTCGGCGACGACTTGCGCGGCGGTCGTTTCGTGGCCTTGGCCCTGCGGGCAGGAACCGACAGCAACGACAACTTCGCCATAGATATCCAGCTTGCAGTTCGCGCCTTGAGAATTCCCTGAAAACGGCGCATTGGGATTAACGATCTGCGACTGTCCAAAATTGTTTGTTCCGGAATCAAGCGTAGTGCCAATCCCAATGCCCAGCCAGCGTCCTTCTGCTCGCGCCATGGCCTGTTTCTTTTGCCAATCCTCCCAGCCAATCCGCTCTTTGGCCACTTGCAGCATTTTGGGATAGTTGCCGGAGTCGTAGACGCAACCGTTTGGCGTTGTGTAAGGAAATTCCTCCGGACGAATGTAATTGCGCAGCCTCATCTCGTCGGGAGGAATGCCTAGTTGGTGCGCGCAAATATCCACAACTCGTTCCAGAAACCACAGGTGCTGCATCCGCGAATAGCCGCGATTCGGGCCAACCGGACACTTGTTCGTTACCGCCTGGCTGAAATCGATGCGCGCATTCCGGAAGCGGTAGACGCCGGGAAAAACCTGCGCCCAGATCACGCAGCCCAGTGGCTCATAGCGTGGATAGGCACCGCAATCATCGATGTGGCGGGAGTCGATTGCCATGATGACTGCGTTTTTGTCCAAAGCGACACGCGTGTCGCGGAATGTCCGCTCGTTGCCGTGTGCGCTCGAGACGTTGTGCTCGGAGCGCGTCTCGATCCACTTCACCGGGCGCCCGCCCGCTTTTTTCGACGCCAGCGCACAAACCGACATTTGCGGGTAACTGGTGATCTTGATCCCAAAGCTGCCGCCGATGTCGAAAGTCTGAACCCGAATCCTGTCGATGGGGATACCTAGATGCGCTGCGATGAACTGCATCGCGAAGGACGGAAATGAATTGTTGCACCAGTAATAGATATGCTCGTCTTTGGGGTCCCATTGACCAATCACCGCGTTATTTTCGAGCGGCGTGCTGGAAAAGCGGTGAAAATGCATCTTGTCGATACGCACCACGTGAGCCGCTTCGCGAAACGCTTTCTCGATGTCACCGTATTCGAAGATGCCTTGCCAAACCCGATTTGTTCCGGCCTCCTCGTGAAGCAGGACGGAGTCTTTCAAGGCTTCTTCGCCATCAACTACTACCTCCAATGACTCATAATCGACTTGCACGAGTTCCGCGGCATCGTCGGCAATCTGAGGCGAAGTCGCGATCACGGCGGCCACTGGTTCTCCTTGATACCGCACTTTAGAGACTGCCAGCGGATAGTCCTTGATTCGCGCGAAAGGATCCGGCCCGATTTCGATGAAAGGATTCGTCTGATTCGCGATCTCCGCACCAGTGAGCGTGCAGATGACCCCCGGCAGGGCCTCCGCCACGGCGGTATCGAGGCTGGTCACCTTGGCATGAGCATACGGAGAGCGCACGAACTTCAAATAGAGCATATCGTGCAGCCTGATGTCGTCGATGAACTTGCCGCGTCCGCGCAGGAGTCGGTTATCCTCCTTCCGTGCCAGCCCTTTGCCGACCCATCCCGCGCCATCGCATCCCACGCTTAAGTCACCTCTTTTTCCCAGGCTGCGGATTTCGCCTCAACGTAACGCCACTATCAATCCATCAATCAGTTTCTGCACATTTTTCCTTCCGAGCGGCTCTAGAAGACCACCCGCCACGGACATCAAGCGTCCGAAAATTTGCGCCTCGCCTTGCCAGGCGACTTTCGTACCGCCGCCGGCCGCAACAAGATCGAAACCTGCCGTCAGCGATACGCTTCCGCCGGCGACCTTCCCCTGCCCCTTATACCGGGCACGCTGCGGGCGGCTAGCTTCGGCCAACTCCATTTTCATCTCTGCGGTCCCCTTGATGTACGAGATGCCCACGCTTACCTTTACCTCAAAATGGCGCTCGTCCTGCACAGCCATTTCTTGAAAGTCCGGAAGCAAAGGCGCGAACTTATTCGGATCCGTTAGGAAGTCGTACACTTCTTCTGGTGCGCGCGGTACTTCGAAGTCTCCCCCGAATTTAATCGGCATGGCTGGGACTCCTCAGTTTCGCCGCGGCGTTTTCGATTGCTTTGAAAATATTCTGATAGCCGGTGCAACGGCAGGTATTTCCCGCAATCGCTTTGCGAATCTGTTCCTGGTTGGGCGTCGGATTATCCTTCAGGAGTTGCAGCGCAGAAATCATCAGCCCGGGTGTGCAATAACCGCATTGGAGACCGTAGCAGTCGCCAAACGCTTTTTGAATGGGATGAAGGTCGCCGTTTTTCTCCAAACCTTCGACGGTGGTAATTTCCGCACCGTCGGCTTGCACCGCGAAAACCGTGCAGGACTTCACCGCCGCGCCGTTCATCAGCACCGTGCAAGCGCCACAATAGGTCGTGTCGCATCCGATGTGCGTCCCTGTCAGTTCAAGATCTTCGCGAATAAATTCAACCAGCAACTTCCGAGGTTCGACCTCACGCGGGTGTAACTTTCCGTTGACGCAGACCTGAATGGAAACCCCTGGAGCGGCTTCAGGCATAGATGTGGCTGACCTCCACCTGCTGTCCTCGAGCACGCTGGAGCGCAGCTTCAGTCGCGCGTTTAACAAGTGCCCCTACGAGTTGCCGCTTATAATCCGCCGAGCCTCGCATATCTGATTGCGGATCGGCGGCAGTGCGCGCGGCTTCTGCGGCAGATTCGATAAGCTTTGGAGTGATTTGCTGGCCACGGAGTGCCGCCTCTCCTTCTCGAGCCCGAATCGGGAGCAAGCCTACGCATCCCAAAGCGATTGCAATGTCTTTGCAGCGATCACCCTCCACCGTCAATTGCACGGCAGCACTCGCCGTCGGATAGACAGGCGCCGTCCGCTTGAAAGCAATGTAGGCGCCCCCGCTGTTCTCCGGCGGGACTTTGACGATCACTTCTGAAACAAGTTCGTCGGGGGCAAGTGCCGTGGTAAAGGCATCTTTCAGGAATTCCGTCAGCTTTAGGGTGCGATCGGTTGATTGCACAGCGCAACGGACTTCGCAGGAGAGAGTCAGCAACACGGTGGCCCAATCTCCGCTGGGGTCGGCCTCGGCAAGCGATCCGCCGATCGTTCCGCGATTTCTCACCTGTACATCGGCGATTCCCGCCGCGCAATCGTGCAGAATGGGAACACGCGCAACTGAGGCTGATTTCTCAATTTCCGCGTGCCTCGTAAGTGGTCCGAATCGAAAAGCGCCATCCTGTTCCCGGATGTATGATGTTCCGCTGATAAAATTTAAATCCACGAGATGAACTGGATTGGCAAAACGCAATTTCATTAATGGAATCAAACTCTGGCCGCCAGCCAGCAGCTTCGCACCTTCCCCCAGTTGAGAGAGGAGCGTGGCTGCGTCCTTGAGTGAACTAGCTCGATGATAGCTAAAAGACCGGGGATACATCCTGCGTAATTCCTCGAATGACCACCTCGAATTCAAATCGAAAGAAGACTAGCGAGTTTGCCTTCGGGTGAACTTGTTTACAGTAACCAGCCGGACGCACAACCTCGGCCAGAACAAAACTACTTGGCAGCCCTGGCGATTCGCTGGTCCATCACGGCAGTCAATCTTGTTTCCGAATCTCGCAGAAGCTGCGCGAGGAGCGAGGCGCACTCCTCCGTCTTTCCCCCGGTCAACAATTCGAAGATTCTCCGATGAACTGGAACGAGTCCGCCTGGATTATCGTGTCTGAGATCGACAAGAACCATGCCCATCCGCAATTCACCCAGAAGCTTCTGGTAAAAGGACTCCAGGCGGCGGTTCCTGTGAAAGCGAATCAGCAGCGTGTGAAAGTAGAGATCGAACCGGACAGCTCTCACCCAATCCAGGCCCTCAACCGCCTCCTCGTAGCCTTCCAGTGCGTTTCGCATCTCCGCCAGCACATCGGAGTCTTCCATCCGCGCTGCCCGCACAGCCGGAATCTCCAACAGGTGGCGGAGCCGATAAATTTCGCCTACGTCTTCCAAAGACAACTGCGCGACAGTCACACCGCGATGCGCACTCCGCTTGAGCAGGCCCTCCAGAGATAAAATACGCGTCGCTTCCCGGACGGTATTTCTGGATACACCGAGCGATGCGGCCATAGGCACTTCTTGTAGGGCCGTTCCGGGGATCAACTCTCCGTCGAGGATCCGCTGCCTGAGAATCGAGGCAACCTGATCGGCGACAGAGACCCGATGTATTTCAGCAAGTTCCATGTTTGATCTCGACCGGGTGCCGGGCAGGGCGACATCTTGCCCCCAAACCAGATCGGAGTCAAGTGTTCAACAAGCCCCATATTCAATTGGTCTCCTCTTTCCGCTTGACATGCTCTGTGCCCACGCTTAGTGTATCGTTCTTTCCGTTGTTCTTTTGTCTAGGTGGGGGCTTCGGATGGGTCGGCTCCAACGCGCTGCCAGGGCATCTTAAACGACGTCGACTTTCCCGGGGGTTCCTTGGCATACCTTCACTCCGGGTGCACTCGATCTACCCTTCATGCGTCGCGGCTCAGTTCGCCTTGCCTATCCCTGCGGGTAGAAAAGGCTGCTCAGTCATTCCAAGCGAACCAAGGCTGCAATGATCAAAGTGCCGTTGAAAGACATTATTTAGACCGATGTTGGGACTGCTCGTTTTGAGATGGCTTACGGGGGTGTTCCGTGATTCGCAGCAAGTGGAGTTTTCCGCTTCAGATTGTTCCGATCATTTTATGCGCTGCTTTCCTCCTCATTTTGCCGGAGTCTGTCCGCAGCCAGGCCGTCAGTGCCACGCTCTCTGGAAAGATAACCGATGCTTCCGGCGGAAGTGTTGCCAAAGCCACCGTGACGGCTTCCAATCTGGCCACGGGGTTCTCGCGCTCCGCACAAAGTTCCGATAACGGCGAATACGCCATACGCGCACTCCCGGCTGGAGAATATAAGGTCGTGGTTGAATTTTCGGGATTTGGAAAACAGACTAAAAACATCACGCTCCAGGTTGGGCAAGCCGCGGAGCTCGGATTTACCCTCTCGCCGGGGGAAATGGTTCAGAAAGTGGAAGTCGAAGCAACTGCAGAACTTGCTGAGCCGACCCGCACCCAGGTCAGCACGGTGATCACGGAAAACCAGATTGTCAATCTGCCGGTGAACGGGCGCGAATTTATCGACTTTGCGTTGCTCTCCCCCGCCGTTACCATCGGGG
>QIAN01000335.1 GCA_003225005.1 Acidobacteriota bacterium
TAGATCCGTGTTGATTCCAAACTGGTATGACCTAAGATCTCCGCAATGGTTGTAAACGGCGTGCCTTTTTCTAGCAGCCGAGTTGCTAGCGTATGTCGAAGGGAATGGAGACCCTGCTTTTGCGGGCTCCGAAAGGTGATCCCTGCCAGTCGGCGCCAATACGTGACAATGTCGTACAGATTGTTGTTTTCCCTGAAAGGACCGAACGGAGGGTTCACTTTGAGGAATACCTCCCGGTGTGTCGTTTGGGGGTGGCCCGACTTCAAGTAGTCGATCAAGGCCTCGCCGACCCCGTTAGTCAAACGCAGAGTCAACGCCGCGCCCGTCTTCCCTTGCGTGATTCCTATTGTCGAATCCTCCCAACGAAGGTTGTCCAGTTTCCCCCCTCGCTGGCCCCTCCACTTAGGCCGAATTGCTTCGCCTGCGGTTCGCAACTTCCGCGGAAGGCTCTCGCGAAATCTTAGTTTTTCTTTTGCGCCCTGTTTTCTCAGGCGGGGAGCCGTTTCACGATTGAAGCTATCCAGTCTCGAATCATCGGGAAGTGAAATCCGTTTTTCTCCATCGCCTCGGTAATTAACTTGTGGCCTTCGAAGGGCTCTACGTCCAAGAAATAGCCGTTGGCTCGGAGCATAGCGTCTGTCATGACAAAGCTGACACGCTTATTCCCGTCAATAAAGGCGTGATTATTTGCTAGGGACTCCATCAGCGCAGATGCTTCCTCGATAAGATTGCTGTAGTAGCCATTTTGTGGGCGGAGAACGGCCGACTCCAGCAGTCCCGTATCGCGAATACCGTGGAGTCCGCCGAATTCCTCGATTAGCAAGCGGTGAGCTTCGATGGTTTCAGCTACAGTCGGGTAAATCCGTGGTGGCATCACTCAGCCAAAAGCTGAAGCAACTTTCGGTTCTTATCCACGGACCGGCGCACGTGCGCCATAATCTCGGGACGCACGACACTCTGAGTTGGAGCAACAAACCGAATGTAGTGTTCTGCTGCTTGTTCCAAAACATAGGTCGTGGTCTGGCCGTTGTCCTTCGCCAGTTTGGCCAGGTCATCATAGAGAGTGGCTCGCATGTTGAGCCCAACCTGCTTTCTTGCTTCCTTTGCCATAGTCGAGTCTCCTCACAACCTGGGTTAATCATATCTGAGAATCCTCTCGTGTCAAGATGTATCTAGACGCATCAATGTTGGCCAAGACCTTCTCTGTAGGCCTGCCTTTGTCGGAAAAGAGAGGATGGGGGCGTCCTGGCCGTAGAGTGCTGCCTTCCGAATCATGCCGAATTGAGTCTCGTGGCCAACCCTGTTTCCTCCCGATAGCTGGCTGTCGTAGCCCAACGATCCTTGATTAAGCCGGCATAATCCCGCGGAAGCCTGCCTTCGGATCCGATCTGGTTAGTTCGACGCAAACCGGAGGGTGGCAGCCAGTACAAAGGTCAGTACCAACATCAGCGGTAGCGTTAATCCGAGACCATGAAATTGGCGTGATACCATCGTGGCGATAACTTAATCTGACGCTCTGCTGAATTGCTTTCTGCTCAGAAATGTTTGAACAGGTCAGTGCATCGGGGGTTCGAAACTGGAGGCTGTGGCTAGTCCTCGCGGCTTTGGCCATTGCACTGCTTGCCAGTTTGAATTGGGCCTTGCGAATGACCCGAATGCCACTCAAGTCCTACGTTGGGCAACTCCCTCCGCTAACGAGCGAACAACTGGAAATCGCCGATCATCTATCCCAACACGTGAAGTATCTTTCTGGAACGATCGGCGAACGAAATCTATCCAGGATTGGAACTCTTCAGGCGGCCACTGATTATCTCCAGAGTCAGCTTAGACTGGCTGGATACTCAATCAGACAACAAACCTATCTTGTTCAGGGACATCAAGTAAGCAACCTTGAAGTGATGGTGCCTGGAAGCGATGCTGCAGGCGAAACTGTCGTGGTGGGCGCACACTACGACAGCGTCTCGAGCTCGCCGGGTGCAAATGACAACGCCAGTGGTGTCGCTGCAGTACTTGAGCTGGCACGGATTTTGCAAGCTACTACGCACCGAAAAGCGATTCGCTTGGTGCTGTTCGTGAACGAGGAACCACCGTTCTTTCAAGCAGCGGGCATGGGAAGCTTGGTTTACGCTCGACAGCTTCGCAGCCAGAATGTTGCTGTCGCAGCGATGATTTCCCTGGAGACGATTGGTTTTTATTCCGATGTTCCTGGCAGCCAGAAATACCCCGCGTTGTTGGGGCTCTTTTACCCCGACCGTGGCAACTTCGTTGGGTTTGTTGGAAATCCAAATTCGCGAACTCTTGTGCGACGTACAGTCCGCAGGTTTCGCGAAACGACTATGTTCCCGTCAGAAGGCGTCGCCGCCCCCGCCGATTGGCCGGGCGTGGGTTGGTCCGACCATTGGGCTTTCTGGCAGGAACAGTATCCTGCGATCATGGTTACCGACACAGCTCTATTCAGGTATCCCTACTACCACACTACTCTTGACACTGCCGGCCGTGTCGACTTCGAGAAGATGGCGAGAGTCGTGGATGGAGTGAGAAGAGTGGTTGAGTCGCTCGCGACGGATCTGTGAACATTCGCTCGCACATTTCTAATTCCAGCACTTACAAAACCACAGATGTTGTCCGTATTGTCCGTAAATAATGAAGTAGATGTCCCGATTGAGAACGCAACGTAACGCATTGATTTGAGAAGGGAAAACAACGGTAGGAGCGAATGGATGTCCTTTCTAGTTGCACCCAATCCTGCACCCAATCCTGCCCTCCGATATTTCGCCTTCGCCCGCCGTCGGAAAGGAGGGGCGGAGTCCAGCGAAGGAAGAATCGTCCTCACCGGGAACTCATCGGATAGGTTTCTATTCCCGACGGAGAAACGCTTGTCTCTCCTGTCTTTTCGAACTAGCGGACGTAGGTGGCCTTTTGCAGATCATTATGGTTAAACGCGGAAGTCATTCGTTCCCGGTCCCTCTTCCCGATTCCCAGCTCGCCGGCGTCTTCGTCCCAACGCGCGACCACCTTCCCCACTTGGCCGACAATCGCCCGCGCGCGCTTCGCGGATAACTTGAAATAGTCAGCTACCTCGAATGCCAGTTCGAGCGACGCCGTTCCATCGTCCAAAGTGATGTTGGTCGAAAGCACGCGGGGCTTGGTTTCCACCGGGTCCGGGTTTAGATCGTACGCTGGGGCCAGCCTCCAACCTTCGCTTCCCGCATACAGGAATCCAAGGTTCCGCAGGTGATCGTCCGCATTAGAAATCAAGATGTAGAAGACGATGCGCCGCCAAAGTTCTTCCAAATCCGGCTCAATCCCGGCACCGTGTTGCCGAATGGCGTCAACTACCTCCAGATAACTGTGTGTCTCGTTGTCCTTGGCGCCCAGCATGCTCATCGCTGAGAGAAACGGGATTCGCCGTTTGTTTGATCGATCGAATCGTTCCAATACCAGCACGGACTTTCGGGAAAAGTTTTCCACGCTCCAGAATGGAACCTTGATCCCTGCTTTCCGTGCCAGACGCAGGGCCAGGGCCTCCCATAGCACGACATTCGTCTCATCCGTTTTATGG
>QIAN01000046.1 GCA_003225005.1 Acidobacteriota bacterium
CGCGAGTCATTGCTCGCGATCGATTTAAAAAATTCCCAACTGCCATCGGTGGAATAGCTATCGAGAACGATCGCCTCCCAATCGGAAAAAGTTTGCACCAGGATGGAATCCATCCGTTCTTCGAGAAATGCCCGCGCGTTGAAACACGGCAGTAAAATTGAGACTCTTCGCGCGCTCATGCACTGAGTGGAAGCTGCGGGCTGGCCGGCCAACACTGGCGAATCGTCTGGAATTCGTCGAGCAAAGCAAACAGCCCTTTAACAAAATCTTCGCTGGTATATCGATGAGCGCGCTCCTTCCCACGTTGAATCAAGCTTTCCCTTTTTGCATGATCGTGGAAAAGTGATCTGAGCGCTTGCGCAATTTCCAATTCGTTGGCTGGGTTTACTAGAACCGCTGCCTCTCCCAACTGCTCACTCGCACCAGGAACATCGGCAGCTATCACCGGGCAACCGAGAGCTAATGCTTCCAGAGGTGGCAGATTGTCCGGACCGAAGAAACTGACGTAGCAAAGAACGAAGGCATGTTGGTAAAGCGCACGCAAAGTAGTCCGTGGAACGTGACCAAGAAAATAGACTTGCTCTTGTAATTGCAGAGCTTCGGCCATTTGTCGCACATACGCTTCATTACCTTGGTCCGATCCGGTCAATACTACAGGCAGGCACAAGTTCTCCCGTCGTTTCAGATGCGCGACGGCGCGGAGCAGACCAACATGGTTCTTATGGCTCCAGAACTGCGCGGGGTAGAAGATATACCCGGGCGGCACTTTATACTTTGCCACTTCGGCAAAATCCGCGATGCCGTCTTCGAGCGCGAACCGCGGCGTCGGATGAGGAAGAAGTCGAACTCTTTCTTCGGCGATTCCGTAAAACCGTTGTATCTCCTCTTTTCCGGCTTTTGTACCGGTAGTGACAAACGCAGCACGTTTTATCACTTGAGAATAAAATTTTTCTCGCATCTGCCATATGTCGCCCGAACCGACCTCTGGAAAGAAAGGTTGGAGGCGGTGTTGCAGATCCCAGACAACCATAAGGAATGGAACATCCAGAATAGCCAGCTCAGGGCTAACATTGATAAAGAATTCAACCCCTTCACTCACCAACTTTTCGCGGATTGACTTACTACCCCATCGGTAACCACCTTTTCTAGCAGGCGAAGCTTTAATAGCCTTGCGGACATTTGACCAAATACGCCTAGTCAAGGACATCCTCTCCACTGCATGTCTCGTCGGACCAGCCGATTCGTCGTCATCCGATTCGTCGAAGACTACAAACTCATGTCCTGAAATAGGCGCGAGTTCGCGAATGCGATCAAAGATTTCATGTTCGTAAGTGTAGCCTCCACCGATGTTTTCGGGGGCGATTGGATTTAATAGGCCAACTTTCATGAAGAGTGTTAATCAGGGCCTTAGGCAGGGGTCTAGGTAATCCGAAATACGATGGATTTCGCCTATTGTTGCTCTCTCAAAACCGTCTCCACCGCATCGACCACGCGGCGCTGCTGCGAGTCGGTGATAGCTAAACCGCTTGGCAGATAAAAACCTCGCCGCGCCAGGCGCTCGACTACAGGACAACGAACTCCTTTGAATAATCCCATTCGACGGAAAACGGGTTGTTCGTGGATTGGCCAAAAGAATGGTCGTGTTCCTACTTGACGCTGCGCCAATTTTTCCATCGCAACTTGCGCATCAAAAGGAAGCTTATCATCAAGCACAACTCCATACACCCAATAAATGTTTTTCGCATAATCTGTCGCTTCTAACGGCAGCTGCAATTCTGTAACGCCCTTGAGGAGCTCGTTGTAGCGGCTGCCCATTTCGCGTTTCCGATGAACAAATTCGGCGAGGCGCTCCAACTGCGCTACGCCAAGAGCCGCCTGAAGGTTGGACATCCTGAAATTCCAGCCGAGTTCCTCGTGCACGAACCGTTTTTCCTGGAAGCAAAGGTTTCGCAAAGAACGACAGCGCTCTGCCAGAGCTAACTCATCCGTCAGGACCATGCCACCCTCGCCGGTCGTCACATGCTTATTCGGATAAAAGCTTAATGTGCTGATGTCGCCAAAGCTACCGCACGGCCGTCCCTTATAGGTTTGCCCGATGAGCTCTGCGGCATCTTCGATCACTTTCACGCCATGCTTAGCGGCAAGCGTGAGAACCGGATCCATATCCGTTGGGAGACCATAGATGTGCACTACCATGATCGCGCGTGTCCGCGAAGTAATGTGCCCGGCCAGTTGGCGAACATCCATGTTCCATGCCGCAGGATCTGCATCGACAACCACCGGTGTCGCACCCGCGCGCACAATCGCAGCCGCACAAGAAATTATTGTGAAGGCAGGAAGAATGACTTCATCGCCCGATTGTAACTTGAGAGCGGCGATGGCTACGTCCAGCGCTGCTGAACCGTTGCAGACAGCGACACCATATTTCCGTCCCAACCGGTGCGCGACTCCTTCCTCGAGTTGCCGCACAAATGGGCCTTCAGAGGAAATCCAGCCTGTATTGACGCATTCGGCGAGATATTTCTTCTCATTTCCATCAAGCAACGGTTCGTTGACGGGAATGAAATCGCGAGCCATGCGGTAAAGGATTTTAGCCCTGTTTGCGGAACAGATACCGAACGGCCCATGGTTTCTCGGACTGTGGTTGAGGTGTTGCGAATTCCTCGCTCCGCTGAAAGTGGCAATACGCACCACCCCTGTCGAAACTCTCCTCGCTCATGCTGAGGGCGCGTTGAATTTGAGTTCAGCTGGCAACTTTGCTTCAAAGCGTTTCTTGTCCCGGTCTTCCGTGTAAGGTCCCTGCTTGACCTCAAACATTTCAAGCTCTTCGAGAACTTCGAATCCATGACCACCTTGAACGAGCAAGATAACGTCCCCGGCTTCGAGGATGCGACTCTCCAGGTATGTTTGATCATCGTCGAAAAAGTCCACGCGCAGTTTTCCCCGTTTAATAAAGAGCGTTTCCTGAGTCATGAAGACCTCGCGGGCGACCGGCTTATGGACGTGCGCCTCAATAATTTTGCCAGCTGGGTGTCGCATATAGGCGAGCTGTTGTGATAACTCGTTAGGCGTAAAGAAAGTGATTCCCGATGTGCTGTAATCGTGGGAAATGATGATCGCTAAGAGGCGTCCACCGCGTTTTATCATCGTTACCATGTCTTCAGGAGGTTGCGCCATTTGTCGCGGCCAAATATTTCTCCCAGCCAGCAGGTAATTGGTAGTCCCAATAGTCCGGTCGCAACACCCAATTCACCAGATTTAAGTCCTTTCGCACCTCACTCTGATGAAACTCGAACCCTCGGCGGTAAGCTTTAGCGGCCATCGTAACGCAATCGCATGCTCGTTTGGCTGGAAGCCATCGGGAAATGATATCTTTCGTTCGGCTCAGCACACGTCGCCAGGGTGACCTCTCCAAAAAAATACGTCCGTCAGCACGAATTCTCGTATAAGAATCGCACACCCCTTGGAAAAACGCTCTGCGCGTAAAGTACGCTTCGGTAAGTCTGCTCGCGGGGACTTCGTGATGCACTGATGCCTTTGGGTGATAGAGTGCCTTTAGACCCGATCGTTTAATTTTCAGGCTCAGGCCCGTCTCACCGTCACCTTGATACCGCTGAAGCGGCCCAGGCAAGGAATCCGGATGAAATCCGCGCTGTGCAAAAAGTGTCTCACGACGGATGGCGAAATTGAGTCCGAAAATGTAAATCGGGTCGATTTCTTTCACATTATCGCCTCCATCGAAAAGGCTTAGAGGAACGCATAAACTTCCAGCCGCTTCAACCGACTGAAATGCCTTGAGCCACAGTGGGGGAGGTACCTCGAACAACGGACGTGAAGGTCCTCCGGCTAGAACAATCGACGGATCCTGGAACGCGTCTTGAAGAGCATTTAACCACTCTGGATCAAGTCGAACGTCATCATCAATAAACACACAAATATTGCCGGCGCTCTCTATTGCGCCGCGGTGGCGGGCTGAAAGTAACCCGGGCATAGGCTCACTTAGAAATCGATACGGTAGCTGTGAAACAGCCGACCGAAACCTTTCGACCATCATAGATGTGCCGTCGGTCGAACCATTATTAACGATCAAAACCTCATAATTTTTTCCCTGCTTGTCGATCTTGATCAACGAGTTGAGGGTTCTCTCGAGCGCGGCACATCGATTGAACGTCGGAATGATAATCGAGAAGGTCAGTTCCATGTGAGATCGTGTCGTACCGTCCAATCTGGGGCCTCGGATTGCAAAATAAACTTAGAAGGGCTACCCGCTAACACCATCTTGGAATCATTGAATGCTGCCTCTATTGGATTATCCAGCGCGCGGTGCCGATTTTTCAATTCTCACTGATTTTCTTATGTAATTAAAAGCGTCCATCTTCTGCTTTTCTGTCGGTGAAATCCTTAAATATTCGCTAATCTGATTGAGCCGATCAAACGTCTTTGTCTCATCTGTCATATCGTTATAAGCGATTATTAACTTTCTATTTTCCCCTAGCCTTTCGACAAATGGCTTCACTTTATTCCAAAGCGCCGTTTGTATAAACCGCTCGCCACCCGGCCACCATGCTCTTTCAGTTAATTTGTCAATCGACTCCTTGAGAGGTCGATAAGACCAGATAAATCGCGCCCCAGTTCCACAAGCTTCGAGCAAGTCATCGGCAGACCACAATAATAATGGATGTTTTATTGCAACCTGTTTGACTCCAGCTCCCATTTTGCTTCCAATCCACTGTTTAAGAAAATAGATGCGGTCCTCTTTGCAAACACCCTCTTTTAATTCACTCCAGCTCAGCCCCATTCGCGGTGTCGGTTCGCACCACCACTCTCGAAGCCTTGGAGACAACTCAGCCGATTCGTAGGAACGATAGTTCTCAAGTGGCTCCATATCGACACCAAGGTAGTAGAGAACCCCAGAAAGGGCCGACGACCCGGAATTATATAAGCCAAGAATTGCTATTAGATCTATCTCGGTCGAGTTATCTTTGGACTTAGTCATAGAATGGTCAAGCACAACTGATTCTGATACCACCGAGCACATAGAGTCGCAGAGTTACAACGGCGTTTCTGTCATTAAAGTTTTTTTCCATGAAGGCGCCAAAGTGGAAGCGGTCGTCGCGCAAATTACTTTGATTTGCCAAACCCTCTTGAGCATCATGCCGCCGGGCACCACGCCGCCCCTCATCATTCAATACAGCGCATCGAACGTGCCGATTCTGCAAATCGGCTTGAGAAGCTTGATCTCGATCTTGATCTTGATTGGGGCCGTGTCTAAACATTCAATATTCTAAATACTCTCCTTGCCAACTCAACACCTTTTCGGCAACACGCCCTTTAGATACGACCCCATTTTACCCATTCTGAACCCGAAAATTAAACGGCGCGAATCTTTCGGACCGTTTGCGCCCACCATTTTGTGCGAGGCGGTTTTTGATTGGTTCGAACGGACGATGATGTGCCCTTCATGATGGAAGTGTTTCAGATCCGGCCGAATCATCGAGACTTGATTCCAGCGGTCACGCATGTCGATGGAAGCGGCCGCTTACAGACCGTGCACAAAGAGACCAGTCCACGTTATTGTCGCCTGATCGAACACTTTCGCGCTCTCACCGGCGTGCCAATTGTGCTAAATACGTCTTTTAACGAAATGAACCGCTCGTCTGTTATCCGGAAGAAGCGCTCGATTGCTTTTTGCGCACCCAATGGACGTGCTGGTTCTCGGAAATTTTTGGGTCGAGAGGGGACGTTGAGGCAGGGAGCAGGACGAGCGACGTTCGAAAATGACTGTTAAATCTGTGGCGAAGAACTTGTTACCGCCAATCACCTTGCATTGGCCTCGCTGTTTGAGGCGAGCGAGGCAAACAACACCGATGCGGTTTACCAGAAATTATGACGCGTGGGAAGATGCTGCAAAGGATTCGACCGGCTACGCTGCGCCAGAAATTTTGGCGAAAACTCGCGCGGCGCTTTCTAGCCGATTGGCGATACTTGGGTCGCTCAAACGTCACTGTCATGCGGCTCGGGTCTCTACGGAAGTGGATTCTAGATCGATAGCAATCGCGCGCCATCGCTGGCCACTGGCGCTGAAACATTGCGAAGTTTGGGGGCGATACGACGTCGAGTTGCTTTGTTTTCGAAGTGACGCGCAAGCATTCACGTGTCTGAGGTTCCCGGAACAGGCTGTCCTCCCGAACCTATGAAGCACATAAGCCTCGAGCCCTGGCAGTCTCATCCGTTGTCGTTTGCCAATACGTCAATACGGCTTTTTGAGTACGACGGCATGCTGCTCCGTGGGATTAGTGCGACCTACGAGCCACAGGTCCGGGAGTTGTTTAAGAAAGGAGTCCTCGACGCGCTCATCGCCCGCGAGCTCTTAGTTCAAACGGAAATCTCAGACTACTCGTCTGACGAGTACCCGCTGGTTTTGAAACACGAGAGAATTTCGACAATTACTTATCCAGCAGAATGGGCCCCAGAAGCTCTAAGGGCGGTGGGAATGGCCGTACTGGATCTTCAAGAGGTTTTGCTCAACCACGGATACATTTTGGGAGATATTTCTCCTTGGAACATACTGTTCCGACGTACAGAGCCAGTCTTTGTGGATTTCGGATCGCTCGTGTGGGGCGCGGCCGCAACCATCGAGCAGTTCGTGAACGAATTTCATCGCTATTATATTTGGCCTCTTCAACTCGCTAAAAAGGGGTTGTGGCGCTACGTTATCTACCTTGTCGGCGATTTTAATCATGCAGTCCAATATGACGATGCTCTACTGCTATTGGGGCCTCGCGAGCTGGCGCGATCAGCGACGTTCCCTGGACGCGCCAGAATATGGTCTGGCGAATTCTTGAGGAGGACGCTTCCCGAGTCAGTCAACAAATACCTACAGCGACTCGGAATTGGAGTTAAGGCGCCGGCCGCGAAGCCAAGCGCGACAGACTTGCGTGTAAGAATCGATGATCTGAGAGCGTCGCTTTCAGGGGTGAAACTGCCCAAAAGTGACCGGTGGGCGAAATACTATGAAGAATCGCAGACCTTTGACCGATTAAACGATTGGAATCAAAAACAGCTGAGTGTGAAACAGGTTCTTGGCGAGGTGTCACCAAGATCTTTGTTCGATGTATGTCCAAGCGGAGGCTGGTACTCTCTCCTCGCTGGATCCATGGGGATTCGAGTAGTGTCCTCGGATGTCGTCCCGGAAATGATGAACCAGCTTTATCTCACCGCACGCAACGGTGATCGCGACATCTATCCGATTGTAATGGATTTTTGCGATCCGACTCCCGCTCGCGGCGTGGCTAACAATTGGTTCAAGCCGGCGACACAGAGATTCCGCTCGGAAATGGTAATGTGCCTCGCGGCCGTTCCTACATTAGTTTTTGGGTCCCAGCTTTCTTTTGATCAAATCGTTGCGGGCCTGGCCGCCTTCTCGGAGAAATGGCTCTTGGTCGAGTTTATACCTTGGGAGGATGAGATAGCTGGCAAATATTGGGAAGCGCGGCAGCATCATTGGTATACACAAGCCAATTTCGTGCACGCGCTGGAGCATCACTTTCGAATTCGACGGACATAACTCTCCTTTCCGGCGACTAGGAAGCTCTTTCTCTGCGAGCGTAACGAGGCTGCATAACTGGCTTCTGATTTCATTCTGGTCAACGCGCAGTTGCTTGATGGCACCGAGAAAGAATACCTCACCGCATGCATCGATAGCGGCTGTTTTTCATCCGAAGGCCCATTCGTGGCACGCTTGGAAGAAGAGAGTTTGCATATCGTGTCGGCCGCGTTGGATGTGGCCGTTGCCGCTCTCAAGTTAGGTCCCGGTACCAAGGTAATTCTTCCTCTCTTTACGATCATTTCGTGTGGACCGAAGATGCCGAGCTTGGTTATCGCC
>QIAN01000047.1 GCA_003225005.1 Acidobacteriota bacterium
CTTTAGGAATCCTCGCTTCTCTTCCGTCCGCGCCTGGCCGGTGAAGGGCTTCGAGCGCTACCTCATCTTCTACCGCCCGCTCACCGATGGTGTTGAGATTCTCCGGGTCATCCACTGCGCCAGAGACATCGAACGCCTTTTTCATTAGAGTTTCCTGATTACTTTACGGTGCTTATCCGTGGCTTTCGGCATGATCGTGGCCGTGGTCTTTCTCTTCTCTGCTGTGGTTCCCTGATTCGGCCAAGTCCGGTTTCCAGTCCGCGTGCCTTCGCGAAGCAATCTTCGCTACGCAGTAATCTTCTGATATGGAATGACCTGTGCCTGGCGAATTGTTATTTCGCCCATGATTCCTCAGGATTTCCCATCCTGCTATTATTCTTCGATGCGAGATCTGGCCGTTCTTGTTATCCACTTGATCGCCACGCTGGCCCGGTTGCTCGCCCGGTTGCTCGGACCTGGTGGCGTCCGTTCCCTGGTCGCGGAGTCGCTTCTCCTGAAACACCAGCTCCTGATCGTGAATCGCTCCCCGCAACGATCGCCCAATCTATCCGCGGGGGACCGCATCCTTGCCGCCCTGCTGGCGCTCTTGGCGCGTCCAACCCGCCTTCTCCGTTCCGCAATTGCACTGAAACCCTCGACACTGCTAGGGCTTCATAAAGTCTTGAGCAAGCAAAAGTACCGGATGCTTTTCTCCACGAATCGCCGTCGGAAGCCCGGTCCGAAAGGAGCGAGCACAGATCTCATTCATGCGGTCGTCGAAATGAAGCAACGTAATCCCAATTGGGGCTGTCCGCGAATCGCCCACAGATCGCCTTGGCGTTCCACATCCCAATCGACAAAGACGTGGTTCGCAGGATTCTCGCTCATCACTACCGGCCGGGACAGGACTCCGATGGCCCTTCCTGGCTGACGTTCTTGGGCCACAGAGTCGAAAATCAATGCGCTTGTGCTTCGTTGGGTTGAGGATTCGGTGGATCGATCCGATAGCCCAGACTCCGGGTTTGCCGGATGATTCTCGTAGTGCGCCTTTGCTTTGACTGTTTGGTGACGCTGGGCCGCGTTCTTCGTAACGGACTCCCTGGTGCAGGATCAGCCAGATCAGCCGACACTGTCGATGGGCAATGGCAGCCCCACTGCCGATCCTTGTATCAGGCCCCAATTGGCTGCCTGACTCTCTCGAAGACTCGGGCTCACTTCGGCATCCGGTCAACCTCTAAAAACATCTGGAATGAAATCATCCGGTATTTGCGATCTTGGTTACAGAGCGTTTCGCGGATCCGATCGTTTCACTGCCAACGGATGCATTCCGAAAGCGAGAGCCAGTTCACTTGCGCAGCACCGGTAAAATCGGCTCTCCCGTAACAATTCGCCTCCTCGAACGAGCTTTGATCGGATATGATTTTATGATTTGGCCCGAAGTGTTGTCTTGACAAACACCAAATTGACGGTTGTGGTCCCCGACATCTGGCAAGACATTCGCGGGAGGAGTCGCGGAGTAGTTTCCGTCCCGACTGGAACTACGACTAGCTTAGCTGCTAGGACTGGTCGCTGAGGTAGGTGAGAAACTGCCGCTTGCTGGACCGGAGCTCATTGCAAGTGAGGGAGCAATCGCCGCCGATCGCCGATCAGATTCCGTATGCTACCTGGTCATCGGGCCGTTAGGGACTGGCAGCGCCGTGGCCGTAGCGACTGGCTGGAGCCGTAACCGGAACACCTATCCGGCGGAATAACCTGCTCGACGTGCAGGCCGGAATTCCTTCTCAGGCCCTGCTTCCCAACTGACAGCGAACAATTGGCAGTATTCTGAGATCCACTGCAACGGAACGCAACCGAGGCAGGCATGTGCCTGTCCGCTAGTCCCCCGTTCACGCTCGGTGCATTCGAGACTACCGATTCAGGTCGCACGATTAGCGGCAAACCGTGCCAACCGCGAGGTACAGATGCTCGACAAACAAACGCGTGGCGCCATTCTTGTGCTCAGGAGGAAGGGGCACAGTCTGCGTTTCATCTCACAGCTTCTCTCTTTAAGCCGCCAAACCGTAAAGAAAGTCATAAAAATCGGTTCGGACGTGCCCCCAGTCATCCGTCGTCTAGGTAAACTCGATGCCCACCATGAACGAATCGCGCAGATGCTGGCGGAATTTGACGGAAGCGTTGTCAAAGTACGTCGGGCACTGGCCGATGCCGGTACGAGCGTCGGATACTCAACACTAACTCGTTTCTGCCGGAAGAATCACCTGTTGGATGGTGCCCGAACTCCCAGACGCTCCGTCGAGGCGACACGACAATGGTTGCTGGAGCTGGTACACGGAGCATATGGCGGAGAACGCTTTCACTCCCAGCTTCCTCGTACTATTGATCTCCAATTCCTGCTTTCCAAACTGAAACATGGCCGATCCCGAGATCGTAAGAAAGCGGCTACCATTCTCGGCCGAAAACGAGGCATTTCGAATTCTCTGATCGCAAAGGCACTCCTGTCTTCACGCAAAACTACAGGGCGATACTACAAGATGTATCTTCAAGCCGGACCGGAAAAGCTCTTCGCCTGGAATACGACTCGGCGTATCGGCATCGAAGCCCAGTATTTCGAGCGAACAAAACGCATCTACGAAATCTTCCACCATAAGCCAACCGCCTTCGGAATCAACCGCACGAATTGGACGCACTCCGCACTCCGCACTCCTTAAAGCCTATGAGCAATCATCTGGCGAGGTTATCTCCCGATGCACTCTTGTCAGAATCCTGCGGCGTGCTGGTTTCAGGTGGCGAAAGGCACGACGAGTACTTACCAGCCCGGATCCTCGTTACCACGAAAAGCTCGAGCTGTTGTTGAATACATTGCACCACCTTGGTGAAAATGAAATGTTTTTCTTCCTCGATGAGTGGGGGCCGACACAAGTCAGGAAGCGTGGAGGAAAGGCATATCGAAACGAGCACGTAACGATTCCTCGTCACCAAGTTTCTCGCGGCAACGTGTCGCTGGTTGCCGCGCTCAGCGCCACGACAAATCAGATAACATGGCACTTTCTCGAATCAAAGGATTCACACGCCATGATGGACATGATCGAAGTCTTGTACAACCAGTACCCCACAAAAGCGAAGCTCTACATCACATGGGACGCCGTCGTATGGCACAATTCCGGTCCGCTCCTTGAAGCGTTGGATCAGTTCAACGATGACACTAAAGCGTTATCGGTTGGGCCGATTATCGAACTGGTGCCGCTTCCGACATCCGCACAGTTTCTCAATGTGATTGAGGGAGTTTTGAGCGGAATGACGCGAGCCGTCATCAATAACTCCGACTACTCTGACGCCGCTGAAATGAAGCAGGCGATCTCAAGGCACCTTACCGAGAGGAATGAGCATTTCAGAGACAACCCCAGGCGAGCCGGCAAGAAAATCTGGGAACTTGATTTCTTTGAAGATTTCGATGCACTTCGAGCCGGGAACTACAAGGAGAGGTAGACACTCCAAGGCAACACTTCAACGCGTAACAGCTCTCAATAACGCACAAGCCATCTGATGGCAGACGTCGTCGCCATATTCTTTTTTTCGACATCGGAGCTCCGAAGGCCCGCGAGGTATATCCGCTGGCCATCATGTTCCGCGTAACCTCGTGCGATCGACTCCCGTCGAAAACGATCAAGCCATTCGAAGAGGATCGGGTACCGTACCTGCAAATTTGCCTTAATCCTCATCGCCCTTTCAGGACTGATAAGGAAACGGCGGCACACGGCCGCACTCGGAAGACCAATAGCAATGGAGAGCAGCACCTCTCCATGTTCCATGCCTTCAAGCAATGACTCTCCGGAACACCGGAAATCTGATCGCGCGCAACGGGTTAGTTCCGTGCGCAGAGCTTCATCTTTAGTGATCTGCTGCAACCTTCGCAATGCGTGCTTGGCGTTCCGGTAGTCTTGGCCTAAGAGTGCGTCCTTTACCGCATTAGCTCGCAATGCTTCGTCGAGATTTGGGCTCGACGAGGTTGCACTCAAGTGCGGTACACGCAGTTGACTAAACAGGGGGAAAACCCTTCCTCTTCTCGCTGCATTCCGAATTGCCTCGAGTTCACGCAGGCGCTTACGAACTCTCCTGTACTTTACAATCTGCTCGATGATCCGATGACGCCACGCAAGTTGTTCCATCTCTGACTGCGTTAGCGATCGAGACGTCATCCATTCCCGTAAGGCTTCAACCTTTCTCAGGGCATCCGAAGTCGCCTTCCGAGAATCCAGATCGAATTCGCAGCCTGCCTCCTGAAAGATCAGCTTCTTCAGGGCGTCCGCCTCCCCGAGAAGTAGATTTATCGACATCTCGATCTTCTTTGCATCTATTCGGACACCGTCACATTCCATTTCCGCAAGCCTCGCTAACACGTGCATTCTGACCCTTAGGAAGTTGTCTTCCAATTGACGATTCCGAAGCTCTACGTTCAAACGATGGAATAACCGCAGCGACATATCGGCGTCGGTGCACGCATGTTCGACGAGATCTTTGAACGGAACGTCGAGGAATGTCTGCTCTTTTTCGATAATTTCGCTGTACCGTTTGATCTTTGTTCCTAATAACCTCCGAGAGACATCAGCAAGATTAAAAAAGTCCCAATCGCCGAAGCACTCGCCGGCCGCCAACATCGTGTCGAAATGTATGTTTCGGAGGCGCATTCCGTGCTTCCGCAAAATCAGGTAGTCAAACTTGATGTTGTGTCCAACAAATTTTGTCTTGGCCCTGAATAGTTTATTGAGCCGAGTTCGAACTTCCTCCTGAGATACCCGATCTAGATCGGACTGAATGAGGGGTACGTAAACGGCCTGCCTCTCGATGACAGAGAACGCAATGCCGTAGAGCACCGCATTCCTCGGATCTCTGTCGCTGGCCTCAGTGTCCAAAGCGCATACCTCTGCGGCCTTGACCAGCTTGTGGAGTTCATCCAATTCCGCCGGCGTGCGGGCAGCCCTGTAATCCGGCCGTGTAGGATTCTCTTCGGCTCTCACCAGCTCCTGCTCAGGCAATGGGAGAAGGCGAATCAGCGACCAGAATCCATACTCCTTCAAGGCGGAAGCGGCAGATTCCACATCCTCGATAAAGTTCGTTTCCCCATACCTGCCTTTCGGGTCCCCAAGAGATGCCGACCTGAAGTGGAGTTCACGGCAGCGTTCACGGAGGGCATCACCCCTCATAGCCAGCTTGCGCCCAACTTGTCCGAGATCTCCCGCTGCGGCTTTGGTCAAAACAGTTTCGAGAGTCCCGTGTACTTCGAGCATGCGCACAGCCTGTCTTTGTGTCAGCACCGAATCACGTCCGTTCTTCTCGATTAGCGCGAGCAAAGATGGCACCTGACTAGGACTGACGCCGAGCTGATCTTTTATAGAGGTCATTGTGACGACATCCAGCTCACCGCCCTTCTTCGGAAGAATGACACCACACCGATCATTGATAAGCTGAAGCATCGCTTTGTTCGCTGTTATGATCCAGGCGCAGTGCTCCGCCAGAGCAGCACAGAGATCTCCCACTCGCTCACCCTTCGCATACAGGACAGGTGCCTGAAGCCGCTTCAACAAATCTATGGTGTCAGAGACAAGCTGCCCAGGCACGCATGATCCAGTATCGCCGATGACGATGAGAGCTTGTCGCATGCCGAGTTGTTTGCGGAAGCGCAGCAAGTCGCGAGCAACTCCAAATAGCATTGTCGTGTCACGACCACTCGAATCGTGCAAAAGTGGAGCGCCATAAAAGGCATTGTGGCTCGTCTCGAGAAGAAATGTGGAGTCTATGACGAACAGGCTATCGGCCATAGCGCATTACCATTCACGATAGTTTCCGGAATTCAGGTTTTCCATGTCCTGAAAGAAATCGATCTCCCAAATCTTTTTCCCGGCGCGCTTCGGATTATCACGGAAATAATCGTTGCGCTCGACGAAGTGTCTTGAAATGGCCGTCTTCATTTCGTCTTCAGATTGATAATCTGAATGATGGATCACAGCTTTCTTCATGCCGCTGAACACCGCCTCAATTACGTCCAAAAACTGTGAAGATGTCGGGAGCGGAACGAGATGAATAGTCGGTCCGAAACCTGCCGAGGTGGTTTCGACGTTTAACGCATCAAGCCACTCCACAAGCAATCCTGATTTGTGCCAGGAAGCGGCATCCCAGGTCAAATAGATCCGACTCGTAAACGGATACTGATTGAACAGAATCTCAACAAGATCGATCATCGCTTGCGTATCTTTTGCGCCGGAATAGAGCCAGCTTACCTGGTTCGTCGTCGCGCTCAGCGCTCCCGACATGATCACCGAGCCCTTGCCCGGTTGTTCCTGTGGGACGGTGTGTACGTCCCTCTCGTGAACAATCCCACGACCGCCGTATTTCTTCACTCTCAGCGGACCCAGTTCATCAATGAAGAAGAAGAGCTCGTTTGGCTGAAGATTTCGAAGAGTGGTCAGAACTAGATCTACCTTTTCTCGATACTCGGGATCAGGGCTGGAGAGGACTCGACGTGCTTTCTTGATCTTGTAGCCAGCTTTCTGGAGGATGCGACCGACAGTGGCTTTTGAAATCGTCTCTTCGTAGCACTGCTTGTACGCGGTTGCCAAAGAAGCATGATTCCAACTGGCCCGGTTGATTCCGTAAGCTTGAGGCCGGCTGTGAATCAGGCCAAGAACCCTCACTCTCTTCCGTTCAAGGGCAACCCCCTTTTTTCCTGGAGATCTCTTTTTCCGCGGACGATTGAGCCCCGCCAATCCTTGATGGTTGTAGATCGTTATCCACTCTCGGATCGCATCAACTGGCAACTCTACCTTCTTGGCTATTTCTTCGGGGATGAGGCTGCGGTTATCCAGAATGGTGACGGCCTTTTGCCAGAGACGTTTATCGTTGGCTTCTCGCCATTTAACCAGTTGTGACTCGTCTTCTTGACGCACGAAGCGAATGCGCCATCGATCTTTCGGGCGGCCTGGGGAATCTACTGTAGGTAGCCGACTCCGGGCGGCGGAGGCAGCGTGTCTCGATAAAACCCCAGGATATTGAAGGATGTTCTTGCCCCGGTAGGAAAGGACGCGGGGTGTTGAAGGACACTTCCAGGTAATGGAATATATTGCGATTACGGTGAGGCGAAACGTATGCAATTCGCCGAAGTCAAAGATGAATTCGAATGAATCCCCTCTGGTGAGATCGGTCAGGTGTATTGGGATCGCGCAGGAAACGCACGGCTCCTTCGCGTCAACAATGTAGTCGTCATCATTGCCAAAATTCACGTAGCAGCAATTCTTGATCTTGAATTCATACAGGTGATCCTCGGACCAGCCCAGGATCTCTAGTATTATCGCGGCAAGTTGTTCGAGGGTTGTCTTGTCCGCGATCTCAAAGTTTCGATACCAATTCGGATGTAGGAATTCGGGATCTCTCGGACATTGACCTCTGTATTGTATGCGGAGTTTGAGAATCTGTGGGGTGCGCCATTTCCGCTTTCTCGATTTCCCTTCGACGTGAATCGGCCCGTTCGATTGTGCATCGGTGCCCATGTTCGGCAGCCTTGGAAGCATCGAACCTTGTGATCCTTAGTGACGGAAAGCAGAGGGTTGCTTGTTTCATCTCGCACGATTCTGCGCCGCCGACTTGAATTCGTCAATTATTGAATTCCGAGAAGGACTCACAATGCGGCGCCGAGTCGAGACGGTCGGCGCCACGCAAGGCTTATCTTTTCTGCGCAGGCTATCAGCGAAGGCGCGGAGGTCCTTCTCCCCCGAACACAGGAAATCCAGAAAGTCCAAATCCCAGCGGTTCGGATCTCGATGGCATTAAATCGGTCGGGATTTCTTGCTTGAGGAACATATGTATATCGGCGGGCGGGGATTCTCTGGTGTTAGTCTCTGTTCTCGACAATTATGCTGCAAACCGCAAATGGCGGTGTCTTTAGCGAATTCTCGCGCCTCGAGATTATGTGTCTATCCGTTCGACCCATTGAGCGCGCCATGCGGGAGCCACGAATGGATCCGAAAAGTACTGTGTTTCCCGCGCTACCTTGTCGTCCCTGAACTCCATGATGCTCACGGTGTAGGACGGCTTGCCGTCATATGTCAGGATGAATTCGGTGATCCATAGATCACTGCCGCCAATGATTCGTCGGACAGCAAACCGCTTTTTGCTTGGCTGACTAGCGCGCTGGCTCTGTATGTTGCGTCGACCACGGGTTCGCTCGCCTGACTGCGGGTATTCCAGCACCGCGTCCTCGTGATAGATGCGGTGCTCCGTTTCAAAATCGTTGGCATCGGACGCCGCCCAATGCTGATCCAGTGCCGCACGGATCTCTTGATCTCGCACTCCAGAATACTGCTCCTTCTTTTGTTGATCGTTCATCTTGAGCCTCCAATTTGACAAGAAGCTAAATGCTCTAGCGGAATCAGTGGAATCAGAGTGTACGACTCGTCAAGTCGCGCTGTTTCTTCGATCACCCCAGAGTCCAATGCGTTGCGCGGTTCCCCGGTAGCTCAACGGTAGAGCTCCGCGTTGCCGGGTCTTTAAGATGTTTGTAGCCGCTGGTGATGACCCGCCGCCACTGGCTGGCCGTTGAATAGGGTTCCGGCAGACGTGGAGGGGATTCGAACAGCAGGCGTAAATTCAGTCTAAATCGTTGCTTCGGTCGCGCTTATCGTTTTGAAGCCCCGCACTAAGTTGCTCCAAAGTTGCTCCAAAAAATGGCGGTCGATAACAGCGTCACCGCCTAACTCACTAGGAGCGCTGCTGGCTGGAACAGTGCTCCGCCAACCACGTAAGATACCGCGAGCCTGCTGGGTCCCAAAAGCCAATCCGATTCCAGTTGAGTCAACGCAGCCTTTGCTGAAGTTGTGGTATAACAGTTATACTAAGATGCGATTCCACTTCGACGAGCGGAAGAGCAAACGGTTAAAGGCGAACCCCAAACGGGGGATAGGGTTTGATGAGGCGCAGGAAATCTTTTCGCGTCCCTGCTATCTTGACCAGCGTTCCGACATGCCGGAGCAGTACAGAGCTATCGGCTGGGTGGGACAAAGATTATATGCGCTTATCTTTGAGGTGCGAGAAGACATGGAAGGAGAGTATTACCACCTCGTGACTCTATGGAAAGCAACCGAGCAGGAGCGACAACTTTATGAAGAGCACTCGTAAACAGCCCGTGGCGGCAGAAACCATTGCGCGTCTCGCCGACAAGGGAAAGGATGTCTCGCGTTTTTTCACGAACTCAGGCCATATGATGGGCCCGATCCAACGGGTCAATGTAGATTTCGCGCCGCCAATGCTCAACGAACTGGACAACGCTGCAAGAGAACTGAACATCAGCCGCCAGGCGGTGATCAAAACCCTGATCCGACAGGCGCTTGACCAGCATTATCTGGCAACCGCACGCCAGCCCGCTGTGAAGGAGCGATAGGTCAGCAACCTACTCACGCGACGGAAGCGGCGGCAAAAGGCGAGTATCGGATGGCGGGTAACGAATGTCTCTATAACGTCCTCGGGCTGTACTGGGACTGGAAGGTCCAACCACTACCTGGGGCGTAGATTGGCGTGAAAGTTTCTGCCACCGGAACCGACATCCCTCAAACCGCCCGGCGCGAAGCGGTCTACTTGCTCCGGTCGTTTTGAAGCTCCGCTTAGGTTGCTCCAACAGTGACCTTTGGAGACTGCGCGGTTTCCATCACTCCTATCGCGTAGCTGTAGCCAAGCTGGCGGGGCGGCCATAGCCGGCATTCCGATCTGCAAAGGCTTCCGCCAAAGGTACAAACTGAATTGGCATGTGTGAAAAAGAGCCGACAAAACGTTATATGGATGCGGAGTGCCAAACCCTGTTTGCGTCTCTGTTTCCCGCGGGATTCGCGGGAAAAGATGTTCTCAAGGAGATTGCGCCCGAAGGATGGCTAGATTCCACACTCCAGTTCGTATTCCACCCGACGCTTGAGCAGGTCCACTGGGAATGCGTCCAGCTGCATCGCAACCTTCGGAACTGGCCGTGGTCTGGGAAAGACCGGCTGGACGAGCCGGAGCCCACACTAGACAGTATTCGCGCAGACTACCAGGACAGTCCTGTTGACACTGCGCGCGAAGTGCGAGAACTGGTCGCTAAGTGCTTGTGGGACGTGTTCTCGAACGAAAACGACGTGGTCGACCGAGATGGCGGGCTGGTGGACATTGGCTCCTGGCGTGGCGCCGCCGGATTCCTGGCCGACCAACTGAATCGCGAGACCGGGGAGCGACAGTACCACTATATAGATTTCTACATGGGGAGTCTCTGGGTCTCCGAGCGCGCCGACTTGACGCCCGTGTATGAGATGATCTTCCGGCGATTGAAGGATAGGTTGTTAGATTGGCGGTATCGTTTTCCGAAACTGTCCTTGATCGAATTTCCTTGCGAAAGAACGGACGGTCGAAGAAGCTATGAGCTCGAAAAAATGAGAGCTGATCTCGAACAGGCGCACGGCGAAGCAATGGACGATTTAAAGGTTGAGCCTGTGCCCGCCATCGTGCTTGCGTACAGCAATATTTATGGCATCTTTCCCCATGGTTGGCCGCCATGGGAGTTCAACGAGCGTGACGATTGAGTTACGAACGATTTGTAGAGATCGCGCAAATAATCCGGCAGCACAAACACGAGCCGAAACTGCTCTGCCGTCTTCAGGTGAAGATCAGTCAGGATGTCGAAGGTCAGGTTCAATTTCTTGTGGACAGTGCGCGTATACCGTTCGAGTTCAGGAGTGAGCGCCGCTTCTTAGCCATTCCATAACCATAGATAGTGTATGGGTAGATTGTCAATGCTCATTGTTTTCCTGGTTCGGAGTGATTGGTCGGAAGTACTGGTGCGGTCCGGTTTACTGGGATAATTTCCGCTAAAGCCGATTCATCCGCGAGGAATCCGGCTTTCGCGCGCAACGTCAATGAGTGACTTGGCGATTTATCAACAATTGACATGAAGGAATCGCGGACCCCGAGAGCGAATCAGTTGAACCCGCCGAAGACGCAATCGCCCGGTGGCAGTCTCCTTGACGGGAAAGGAGAGAGAGCGTACTCTCCTATTCCAGATAGGAGAGAACTTTGAAGAAACCGGTTGAACTCCCGCAGGGCACACTCGAGATGCTCATCCTCAAGGCAGTCTCGCTCGGTCCGCTGCATGGCTACGGCATCCTGCTGCGCATCCAGCAGATCTCCGGCGAGCGCCTCGAAATCCTGCAGGGTTCCTTTTACACCGCCATCTATCGTCTTGAGCGCCGGGGCTGGATCAGAGGCGAGTGGGGTGAGTCGGAGAATAATCGCCGCGCCCGCTTTTACTCGCTCACCGCTGCCGGTACGCGTCAGCTCAAGGCCGAGACCACCAAATGGACCGACATGGCCGCTGTCGTCGCCGGCATTCTCAACAAGAAGGCGGACGAGTTATGAGTTTCCTCGCCGCAATGCGCAAGCTCTGGCAGTCCATCGCGCCACGCACCCGCAGCGACGTCGAAGAAGAGTTTCGTTCTACTCTCGACGCCTACCAGGAAGATTTAATCCGCCAGGGCCTCTCCGAAGAACAAGCCCGCCGCAAAGCCCGCATCGACCTCGGCCAGCCCGCCGCCCAAAACGAAACTTACCGCGCCGCCATCGGCCTCCGCCTTTTCGATGAGTTAGGCGGAGACATCCGCTACGGCCTTCGCGCCCTCCTCCGCAACCCTGGCTTCGCCGCCGTCGCCGCGCTCTCGCTCGCCCTCGGCATCGGCGCCACCACGGCAATGTTCTCCCTCATCTACGCCGTTCTGCTGCACCCATTTCCCTACGCCGACGCCGACCGCATCATGAACGCCCACTTTGTCAA
>QIAN01000336.1 GCA_003225005.1 Acidobacteriota bacterium
GCCAATAGCATCTCGAGGGACAGCGAAAAGCGCACACAGACACCGCGCGACACCCGCGCGGCGTCGTAAGCTCGGGCCAGCGACCCTGCGCGCCTCAACTCTAACGCCTCATCGAGCGATACGCTGAAAATGCAATAAAGGGTTTCCAATTCTTTGGTGAAATGATCGTTTAGACCGGATTTTGGTTCCGGCAGCAAGGCGCGCCAATCGTCGCGCACAGAGGTATCTCTTCGAGAAGAAGGGCGGACGGTCAATCTGGTTCCCCTTGAGGCTCGCGCAGTATAGCAGAGTTCCAAAATAGAACCAGAGGTTTGTTGCGAGGGGCGCCGAGTGGCCGCTATACTCGCTGGGACTCCCTGATAACTTGCAAGAAATGAGGAAGCCGACTTGGAATTTGAGCCAAGGGATCAGTACGAACAAAGGATGAAGAAACTCGAACAGCTTCGCGCCACGGGGCTGGACCCCTACCCGCATGAATTTCGCTGGACGGTGACTGCTTCAGACCTTGTGGAAAAGTATGGTGTGGCCACGGCGGCGGATCTGGAAGCGCAAAAAGTAGAAGTCAGGGTGGCCGGGCGAATCGTCTCCTACCGGCTGATGGGGAAGGCGGGTTTCGCGCACCTGCAGGGCAATGGAAAGCGCATACAGGTTTATGTCCGAAAGGATGTGGTAGGGGAAAAGGGCTTCGAAGTATTTCATCTACTCGATCTAGGAGACTCTATTGGGGCGCAGGGGCATCTTTTTCGAACGAAGACGGGCGAGCTTTCCGTTTGGGTGAATGAACTCACCGTGTTGTCCAAGGCACTGTTGCCCTTGCCGGAAAAATGGCACGGATTGACAGATGTTGAGCTGCGTTACCGGCAGCGCTATCTCGACTTAATCGCAAATGAGGATTCGCGGCGCGTGTTTATGACTCGCGCGAAGATTGTGCAGGAGTTGAGGCGTTTCTTCGACGAGCGCGGCTACACCGAAGTCGAAACACCGATGATGCATCCGATTGCCGGCGGTGCCGCGGCGCGGCCTTTCGTAACGCATCACAACACACTGGACATCGATCTGTATTTGAGGATTGCGCCGGAGCTGTACTTGAAGCGGCTCGTGGTTGGCGGGCTCGATCGCGTTTATGAGATTAATCGCAATTTCCGCAACGAGGGAATCTCAACGCAGCACAATCCCGAATTTACCATGCTGGAGTTTTATGAGGCGTATAGCAACTACGTTGACTTGATGGATTTGAATGAAGCGTTATTCGCGCGATTGGCGAAGAATATCACCGGCTCGACCACGGTGAAATACGGTGAGACGGAGCTCGATTTCTCGAAAATGCAACGCCTGACAATGCGTGAAGCAATTCAGAAATATTGGCCGGACGGCGCGGGTGGTGCGCCAACGCCGGCGGATCTCGCAAGGCCCGCCGGTGCGCGTGATGCGACGTTGCGATATAACGCTTGGGCCAAGGCGACCGGTTCTGCTTACGCAGCCAGCAAGGGCCAATTGAGCGACGGTGAATGGACAGGATTGCTGTTCGAAACGGTGGCGGAACATCATCTCGTTCAACCGACGATCCTTTATGACTTTCCAACCGACATTTCCCCCCTTTCGAAACAGAAGCCCGACGATCCTTCTTTAACGGAGCGGTTCGAGATCTACGTCGCGGGAATGGAACTCGCGAACGGCTTCTCTGAACTAAATGATCCTGCTGAACAGGAGCGACGGTTCCTGACACAGATGGCTCAAGGCGGCGACGAAGTGCCAAAGCAACTCGACGTGGATTACATCCGGGCGCTCGCGCATGGCCTGCCTCCGACAGCCGGCGAAGGCATTGGAATTGACCGCCTAACCATGTTGCTCACCAACACGCAATCGATTCGCGACGTCATTCTTTTTCCCTTGCTGCGGCCTGTCAATCAGGAGCAGGAAAAAGCGGCGTCGGAAGGCCATGGCGCGTAATCCAGGTTGAACCGGCGAGCTACGCCGGATAAAGTCCATAGCTCATGTCCATTGAATGGTTTGTCGCGCAGCGGTATCTGCGGTCACCGAATCGTCCGGCCGTGCTCCGGCTCGTAGCGGTTTTTAGCGTGCTGGGTGTCGCGGCGGGTGTGTGCACGCTCGTGGTCTCGCTTGCAATGAACACAGGATTCCGCGAAACCCTTCAGGATCATCTATTAAGCGTCACATCGCATGTTTCGCTCACAAGGCCTGGTTCATCGGGCATCCACGATTACGAAGTGCTCGCGAAAAAACTCTCTTCGGTTCTCGGAGTTCGAAGTGCGCGGCCGGCCGTCTATCAGACGGTTTTGCTGACCTTTGGCGGACAAGCGCGCGGGATCGTTACCAAGGGAATTGACGTTCGCAGTGAGGCCGTAAACGACCAGGCCCTGCAGCGCCTCTCTGCCGGGAATCTGGATTTTTCTCCCGATCAGGACGGCGCCGAAGGCGTCATCGTCGGCAAGCAACTTGCCGACGAATGGAAAATCTCGCCAGGCGATTTCGTGACGATGACAAGCCCGCAAGGCAGGCTCACGCCTTTCGGACTTCTACCGCGAACGCGCAGGTTTCGGGTCACCGGAATCTTCGATTCAGGATTCTACGACTACGATGCTAACTGGTGCTTCCTCGACATGAAGTCCGCGCAAGAGTTGGCGGGCGCGAGCGATGTAGTGAACGTCATCGAGTTCCGCCTCAGCGACCCGG
>QIAN01000337.1 GCA_003225005.1 Acidobacteriota bacterium
ACCACTCAAGGAGCACGCAGCCAAGGCATCTTGGTCAGCATTCTGCAAACCTGTCGCCAGCAACTCCGATGTGCCTCCTCTCTTCTACAGACTCTGATTTGTTCCTCTCAGCCCAGGGTACTGGATTTAACCGCCCCTATGCGCTAAACAATTACGAACAAATCAGGCCACACTGATTATTCAACGTATGGCCTGAACCAAGTAAAATAGGGCAATCTCTATGTCCAGACAGCAAGCCAATTTCAGAAGAGCGAGAGGAAGACGTTTGGGATAAGTTGCGCAGTCTAACCATGAGTCCTGATGTGCGACGCGACATCTTGGTTATGACTTGCTCACAAAACCCTGCGATAGATCGCGATGAAGTTGCGGAGAACTTCAGACGCGATAACTTCTGCGAAGAGCGGGTCTTTTTTGAACCGCCAAATGAGGTAACCCGCACGAAATGGCACGCTAGAACGAAACGCAGGGAAGAGGTTAAAACCGTCACCCCTGTGACGTTGTCGTGTGCAGTGGACGCTAAGATGATTGCGGCTAAATGTCTATCTGGTGACTATAGCGCACTTGTTATACCTAAGCTATGCACGATTGGGACTGTTCTGAGCTGGGAACGGCCTTTGCTTTCGTAGACCCTGATAAAAACCCGTCTGCAAGTCATTGAAACTACAGGGCAATCTGTGCATAGAATTTTATGCACGGGAACAAGAGCGACATAGTATGCGTGAGAAGCGCATTTTTATTGGACTTTCTGATAGGTTCGCAAAACCCTTATCCAGCGAGGGCTTCGCAAGGGTTGATTTTTCTGGAGATAACCATCGTGGTGGCTCTCGAAGCCCAGATCACTGCGGTGATTACTGCTCAACTCAGAAAAGCGTGCATAACTTAGGTTATATGGAACCCGAAGGAATACGGGGACGAAAGCGGCGACCTGCGTTACTTGCCGTACCTGTGGGGAATCCGGTCGAAGTTGAACGCGATTCCGGTGGGAAGACGAACAGTTTTGCTCGTCTACCGGAATGGTGTTCGGCTTGGAGCGGAATGTTTTCCACAGGTGAACCGAAGAGAGGCGAAGCAGCGCTGGACAATATCTCGGCATTGAAACTCCATGCATAAAGGAGAACAGGGTGCCGGCCAGGAGAAAGTCCATGCGGAAAACCAAGGAATTGCTGCGGTTGAGGTTCGAGTTGGGGTTTGGGCAGCGGCAGATTGCTCGGAGTTGCGGGATGGGAGTGGGGACGGTCCACCTGTATCTGGAACGGGCGGCGGCGGCCGGGATCGGTTGGCCGTTGCCCGAAGGCTTGAGCGAAGAGGAACTGGAAGCCAAGCTATTCGGGAACCAGCCGGTCCGGGCGAAAGCAGTGCGGGGGCGGCCACAACCGGACTGGAAAACCATTCATGAGCAACTCCAACAGCATCGCCATCTGACGTTGCAGTTGGTGTGGGAAGAATACCGGCAAGCGCATCCCGAGGGGTATCGCTACAGCTGGTTTTGCGAGCGCTATCAGCACTGGCGGCGGCACCTGGATGTCGTGCTGCGTCAGGAACACAAGGCCGGGGAGAAAATGTTCGTCGACTGGGCCGGGGCAACGATCCCGGTGTATGACGCCACGACAGGGCAAGCCTGGCCGGCATCGCTGTTCGTTTCTGTGTTGGGGGCCAGTTCTTACACCTACGCAGAAGCGACTCGCGATCAGCAGTTGGAAGCCTGGATCCAGGCGCACATCCACGCTCTGGAATTTTACGGCGGAGCACCGACTTTGACGGTGCCCGATAACACCAAGACGGCCGTCACCCGAGCTTGTCGCTACGATCCGGATCTGAATCCCACCTATCAAGAGTTCGCGGTGCATTATGGGATGGGAGTAGTTCCAGCGCGTCCCTACCGGCCAAGGGATAAGGCCAAGGCCGAGAGCGGAGTGCAGGTATGTGAGCGCTGGATCGTAGCGGCACTACGAAATCGGAAGTTTTGCTCAACGGCTGCTTTAGCGCAGAGTTCCATCCAGCGTTCTGTTTTCCCGTCGCCGTTCATTCTTGGTTCGACACCCTCCAAAGACGCAACGATGAAAATTGTAATATGACACGATGGGTGGTTTCAATTAGTTGATTCTATGTGCGTTAGCGCACATCGCTGCGTATCAGCGTTACATTTGTCGATTCGGTGTCTAGGTCAAAGCAGGTTGATTAACAAACAACTGCGCGTTCCCGGAGTGATGGGTTAACCCCGGTGCCCGGTCTTCTTGCAGATGCTATTTAAAGTTGTGCCGTTCAAGGCCCATCTTGTAACGGTGTGCTTTCAGCGCTATCCGGCTTTGGTGACCTTTTACGCGTTTGGCCCTGAGTTCTTCAATTAGTCGTTGGTATTCCGCATACAACAGACTCTGATGCGGATTTGTTAGCAAATCAGACGCTGCAATTTCCTCGGAGTGGCACGCTTCAGCGATGGCGAGGAGCCGAAGTTCTTCTTCATCTCGCACGGAGGGTTGTCTCTGATCTGCCATTGCGCTGATGGTACATCGAAATCCAGCCTGAGGCAGTACCCATTGGTATTGTGCCTCTTGTGGTTGGATGACTTGCATCCGGCTCTATCGCTGATGACACGTGGCGGGCCTCATTGATTCCGAAACTGTTCCAAATTGACCATTTAAGCACACGGCGTTGGAGCATTATTCTCCGACATGAAAGAACTCAGCATCAAGAAGGCGCTTACCGTTTCTTGTCCGACCTGTGGAGCCGCACCCAAACAGAAATGTGAACTCAGTTCGGGTCAACCCCGCACCGACCCACATCGTGACCGCCGATTGGTTGCAAAAGACCCCCACCCTAGAAATGGAAAACGCTAGGAAACGTTAAACAACTCAGGCGAACGTCTAGCGAAAAGACCGTAACTTGACCGTCACTCTTTTCGCTTCTCATCTCATCGCATATCCCATCGCATAAAAACTGCAAACCGCTACCTAAAGCTCTCGTTTTTACCTATGCTTTCCGACCGCAACTCATTGAAAACGCTGTAAGTCATTGATTCTGCCCCGCTTAAGAAACCGGTGCTCTATCCAATTTGAGCTACGGGGCCGTGCAAAATAAGGTTAGCATGGGGCACGCCGGGTGAAAACCGGAATGGCATCGTTGATTTCTCCTGCGCAGCAAGAATGTGGGTGGTGCAGTTGGATTCGCGACGGTGCGCGCGAGATCCCCTTCCGCTCCCCTTCGACTGCGCTCGGGGCTTCGGCAAGACGGGGCAGGCTCGCGCTCCGCCGGAAAAACGGCTGTGCTCAGGATGAGGCGAATCCGTTCGGGATGACGCCGATGGGGATGAAACCTTTCGAGAGAACGTCGATCGGAATTCGACTGCTCGGGAAACGTGAATTGCGAGGAGACAGTCGGGAGCCAAGTTGCGCACAAGCGAAAGGGCAGCGTCCATGATCAGACACGAGGCCCGGTTCCTTGACTTTTCCAGCGCGGATGCGCTTACTTCTACGCTCCCGCTCTTGCAACCCTGCTCAGGGACGCCAGACGGGGAGCTTCCGCGGCATTGGCAAAGTATAGGCGGTAGGAACGATGGATGGCGTACATCACTGGGAAGACGGCGAGGGCTGTTAGCCATCCCATGGTATCGCTCACGCTGGCCATGATTGCAGCGACTCCGGCGCTGACCACGTAGTAGGGGAACGAAAGCTGCGCAATTCTGAGCCAGGTTCGCCTGAATCCAGTTTGCCGCATCGGAGTACTTTCGGTCAGAGTAATAATCGTCGCTACCGGAGCCGTCTGTCCTGCGAAGAAGACTGCTGTGGTCAGCGCAAGCAATACCGGTTCAGATGCCCACGCAGCCCGGATCTGCGAACTCGCATGCCACAACAGGCCAGCTACACTCGCCGCGAATCCCATCATGCTGATATTGAATAGCATCTGCTCAGGCTTGAATTTGTTGCCTGCTTTGGGCAGGCTCTGCAAGACGGTCGAGAGGCATGCGATCGCGGTTGCTTCCACCGAGCTGAGGCTGGTCACTGCAATCAATATGAACGGTAGATTGACTGACATGTTTCCAGTGATGCCCGGAAGCTTGACTTTCATCCTCGAGGTGGCTGCTGCTAACCCCAGTAGCGCTGCGGCCTGGACCAGACGAAGGGTATGGCTCTGTAGTCCGGCATAGGTCGCGCTTGCTAATGCTGCCAGCACCATTGATCCGACGAAGATTTGCGTTAGCCGTGCATTGCGATTCATAATGTCCTTCTTCCGTGATCAATTAATTGACACGGCTACTGCTCATCGTCACCTACATCGGAGAAAGCGCTATTGCTATTCAGCGTCGACGCTCCCCGGACCACGCTGGCTTTCGTTTCCTTTCTTGTCTGCTCCATAAGCCTCACCGTCTATATTGCGTGCACTTCACACGTGCGCTGGACCAGCACTCTACTTGTCACCGCCGATGGCGATCGCCAGGGCGTTAGAGTTGGTCTTGGTTCCCCAAACAACGCTGGTTCCCCAGACGACACTGAAGCCGCTTGTCGTACTGCTGCCCCACACCACGGAGCTGCCCCATAGGACCGACTGGCCAGAAGTGTTTGTGCCCCAGATCACAGAGGTGCCCCATACCACTGAAGTACCCCAAACGACTGAGGTTCCCCAAACCACTGAGCTTCCGTTGACCAGATAAACGGTTCCGCTGGTGGAGTCGTAGACTGCGGTGGGGGACAAGGCGCTGCCAGACGTCGCGGGGGCAAGGTCTGTACTGCCCAATGCTGCCGCTGTGTCGAGGTAGCCGGCACCGACGGTGAACATGTCGTATTGGCTGGTGTAGGTGATTCCCGTCGATGGGTCTGTGTAGGAGCTGTAGGTGGGAAATGTCTTGTACGCAGTTTTCATCAGCCGCGCCTTCACCTGATCGGGCGTCAGAGCCGGATTCTGCTGCAACAGCAGCGCGGCCGCTCCGCTCACCATTGGCGCAGCCATGCTGGTACCGCTCAGCCGGTAGTAACTGGACGAACTATTACCGCTGTTTGAAGTAGTGTACTCGGCGACTGCGACTAGGTTCGCGGGATATTGACTGTAGAGTGTATCGGTGGTTGACGCCAGATCCGAGATGATCAGGTTGCCGGGCGCTACCAGGTCAGGCTTGGCCACATGGTCTAGCACGGTTGGGCCCTTCGAACTATACGTGGCAATGAGATCATCGGCGCGCGACGGTGTCCCCATGGTTTTCATCGCGCCGACAGTGATCACATAGGGGTCGTTGCCGGGCGCGGTGATCGTTCCGTAGCCGTTGTTATTGTTGGAATTGTCTCTGCCATAGTTACCAGCGGCGACCACTACGACGATGCCGGCCTTCCAGGCCTGTTCGGCAGCCTGGCACAAAGGGTCGAGGGTATAGCTCTCAAAAATGCCGCGTCCGAGAGAAAGATTGATGACCCGGATGTTGTACAGGCTCTTCAGCGTGATGGCCTGCTGAATGGCTGCTATAACGGTGCTGTCGGTGGCCGAACCATTCTGGTCGAGAGCCCTCAGGTTGACGATGTTGGCATTCGGCGCGATGCCGCGGAAGGTCACGTCGCAATTTCCGCAGGTGGAACTTCCGCCGTTGCCAGCGATGATGCCGGCAACATGCGTGCCGTGCCCATACAAGTCGTTTGTAGTATTGGCGGAAGGATCGAAATTCTGACTGTAGACAATTCGGCTAGCCTTGTTATTACCGGCTTGGGTCAGGTCCCAAACGGAGTTCACTCCGCTGTCGATAACGGCAACGCCGACTCCTGTGCCGTCATATCCCAGGCCGTGTGCAATATCGGCTCCCACGGCGGGCACTGCGTTGTTCATCGCACCCTGTAATGGGCGGTCCAGCGAGATGTACTTGATGTTGGAATCTTTGCTGATTAAATTCGAGAGCTGTCCTTGAGACATCGTCCAGCGATATCCCTTCACCAGTCCAAGACCTTTGCCATTACTGGCTCCGAAGCCCTTGGCAGCGTTCAGATCCGTGGACGCAGGTGGGTTGTAGTACTGCACTAGCACGGTGACGGTCGCACTGGAAGGCAGCGATTGGAGATCCCGCGACAACTTCGAGGACTGCGCCGCGCTCCATGACGCCGCGAGCAGCACTAGAACCAGGACGCCGAAACGCTTTCCCCACGCAGCGCTGTGACGCGCCCAGCGACCCATTGGCTTTCGTGATCTTCGTGTCTGTTTTGTCTGTTGCATATGGCTCTCTCTTGGTCGGAAAGTCGTGCTCCGACCCACCTACCACTGTGCACGGGTCGTGCCAATCGCAGTTCGGTAAGTCATTGCATTCATAGGGGATTATGTCCTTTGGGGATCGTCGTTTTGGGCCAGTCTGTCCCCGGGCTGAGGGCGTGAGACAGTTTGTCGCGGAGAAAGTTTTGTGAGTTACTTCAGCTTCGCGCATCAGTTACTCGTGGCGCGATGGGTACGATTAGCCCGGTGAAGAGCGGGTCGAGAGTGTTAAGAAAATTGGACTGGAGGCTGTCGGAAACTAGAATGCGCCGGCTGCGGCATCCTTCTTAAGGATGGCGCAGCTCAGTGGCATTTGTGGGAGTGCCGCCATCAATCGGCGGGTGTACTCGTGCTGCGGACTGGCAAAAATCTGTTCTCTGGTTCCACACTCCACGATTTCGCCCTCGTGAAGAATGGCAATGCGATGGCAAATTCCCGCCACCGACGGCAAGTCGTGCGAGATGTAAAGAATCGCCATCCCGATTTCGCGGTTGAGCTGAGCAAACAATGCCAGGATCTCGGACTGGGTGATCACGTCGAGCGCGCTAGTGGCTTCGTCCGCAATCAGAAGAGCAGGGCGGTGCATCACCGCCATGGCAATCAGCACACGCTGTGCCTGGCCTACACTCATTTGCGAGGGATACTTGCGTAGGAATTCATCATTCGAGGGTAAGCTGACGCTCCCGAGGGCCGCGGCAATCTTCTGATCGCACTCCACGTTGCTGCCCTTGGCATGCGCGCGCCACGCTTCTTTCAATTGCCTTCGGATTCTTAGCGCTGGATTCAGCGACGAAAGCGGACTTTGCAGCACCAGCGATATCCTGCGCCCGCGCGTCGCGCGCCACTCACGCTCTCGGAGTTGCAGCAGGTCGCAGCCTTGAAACTTGATCGTGCCTTCCGTGGTTGCGCGCTTGGAATCAAGCAATCCCAGCATTGACATAGCAAGTGTGCTCTTGCCGGAGCCGCTTTGTCCTACGAGCCCCAATACTTCGCCCTGCCGGATTTCCAGTTCTGCCTGCCGCAATACCGGCGGCTTTTCCCCATAGCGTACCGAGAACCGCGCACTGACGAGAATCTCTTTGCAGAAATTACTCATAAAAGTTAGAAATCGCGGTGATGTCTGGTTTCATATCCGTGTGAAGCAGGGGCGAAGAAATCGCCTATTTCGCTGCACGAACCGTTAGCCGCTCCGCATTCCAAAAGGTCTGGGGATGCAAGATCACCGGGCTCGCGTCCTGCACCGCGGTCGAAATTGCCGAAAGCGCATTCTTGTTGATCAGATAGATGAATGGCGCCTGCTCGACCACGATCTCTTGGACGGTATCGAAACTCTCCTTCCGCTTCTTCGCATCGGCAGACGCTGCTTGTGCCCGCATCAGGCGGTCAATCTCGGCCTCCCATGCAGTTTCCGGAGCTTTTTGCTGCGGATTCCATTGATGGTTCTCCGCCGAGCTCAACCAGACATTCATCTGTTCATTGGGATCCAGATCCACGTTGGTCAATCCCAACATCGCTGCTTCGTAATCAAAGTTCTGCGCGATACGTTCGATAAGGGAAGGGAAGTCGAGTGTAACCACGTTCACCTGCATGCCAATCTTCCGCAGGTCTTCCTGGATCAAAACCGCCATCCGCTCCCGGTACTTGTTGCCCGAATTGGTAACAATCGAGAACACCACAGGATTTCCTTCGCGATCTTTCAACGTCCCGTTTTCGAGCCGGAATCCCTCAGTCTGCAGGAGTTTCAGAGCTGCATCAGAACTGTAGGCCTGAGCATGTAGCTTGCTGTCGAACCAGAATTTGTTGGCGGGTGAAATTGGTCCTACGGCCGGTTGTGCGTGACCACGAAAAACTATCCGACTCAGGTCGTCGCGGTTAATTGCCTCGGATATTGCCCGCCGGAAACCCAGTGACCGGAACCAATTCTTCTTATATGCCGGGATAGGCGCCTTGCTCACTTGGTTAAACCACATCTGCTCACTGTCCAGCGAAGGCCCGGCATCGTGCACCAACTGCGGCGAAGTCGACGCCAGCTTGTCGAAGTATTCGCTGTCCAGCGAATTAATCAGATCCAGTTCGCCGCGCCTGAATCGCAGCATCTCGACATCCCGATTTGGCTGAATGTCCAGACGGATGGAATCGAGATACGGCAGCTTGCGCCCTTGCGCGTCCGTCTTCCAATAATTCGGATTGCGCTTCAGCAACACGGTTGCGCCCGGTTTGTAATCGGCCACCATGAACGGTCCTAGCACCGCCATTTCTTTCTTGGGAGAATGAGCCGACATCATCGGAACCTGGTCAAACAGGCGGTCTAGCCCCGCGACTGGCGTGGGAAAGGTGATGGCAATCTGAGTCGAAGAAATGATTTTCGTTGCCACGGTCCCCGGTCCCGAGCGGAATGCATCTCCCGTGGGCGAATGCAGCGCGGGATCCATCAGTTGCTGCACGGTGTAAGCTACATCTTCCGCTAAGAATGGCGTACCATCGGAAAAAGAAAGCCCGCTGCGAAGCTTGAAGGTGATCTGCCGGCCATCTTTCGAAACCTTCCATGAGTGCGCCAGTTCCGGTTCCAGTGCTTGAGTTTGCCGGTTCATCCGCAACAGCACGCCGCCGGTCAAGTAACGGATCGAGACTGCCGCATCATCTTCCACTTTCAGCGGATCAAACGTCTTGGGCTCGGTCCGCAAGCAGAAGCGCAGTTCGCCCCCACCCTGCGCCCCCGCCGTGCCCAGCAAAACGAACAGGCAGGCTGTCGCCGCTAGCACCATCTTCCCCGGTATCTGCGCCATCACGTCCAACTTTCTTGGGCGACCGATCATGCCGCCATCTCTTCGCGATTCGAAAGCACCAGCTGAAACGAAGTCACCACCAGCACCAGCAGGATCAAGGGTGCAAACTTCCACGGCTCTTCGCCTATGGAAACTAGCCCTTCCAGTTCTTTCAGCAGGCTTCCCCATGAAGGCATCGGCTCAGCCACTCCCAGCCCCAATATTCCGAGGTTCGCTTCGCTAAGGATGAAGACCGGAATCGAAATCCAAAACTGAGCGTAGAGTACGGGCGTCAAGTTCGGCAGCACGTGCACACCGAACAAGCGGACCCCCCGAATTCCTGAAGCCCGAGCCTGCAGCAAGAAGCCCGACCCCCGCAACGACGCTGAAGTCGCGCACAATACGCGCGCTGCGCTCGTCCATCCCAGCATGCCCAACATCAAGAACGTTACCAGCACTGAGGCCAGTGGAGACACGTTCAGCGGCATAAGCGCACGCACCGTGATCAGCAAAAACAGCCAGGGCAACGACAGAAACAAATCCGTCACCGCCATCGCTATCCGAGCCCATCCCCCGCCGAGATATCCTGCAAGGCCGCCTACCAGAGCCGCCATCAGGGTCGAAATCAAAGCTGCCGCTGGCGCCAGCAGCAACGAAATCCTGGTTCCGTAAAGCAGACGCGCAAAGCGGTCTCTTCCGACCTCATCGGTGCCCAGCCAATGCTGCCGTGTCGGCGGAGCGTTCGGTTGTGTCCGATACTGTTTGGCGTAGCCCGCCGGCGCTAACCAGTTGGCGGCCATCGACACGCCCACCACCAGTAGCAATGCAACCCACGCCAGCTTGCGGAAGACGCTCATATTTCCTGGCTCCGCAGCATATGTCCGATTACATCGGCCCCCGAATGGGCCAGCAAGGTTACGAGCGTCACCAGAATCGTGATGTTCATCAGCAACGGAAGATCGCGGGCCAACGCCGCCTGCCAAGCCAGCTGTCCCACTCCCGCAAGCCCGCAAAGCGCTTCGACCGGAATGGCCGCACCCAGCGCAACGCTCACCGACACCCCGGCGACCGCCAGCAACTGCGGTGCCGCCATTGGAATTACATGCCAGAACAGAACTCGCAATTCACCCAAACCCTTTGCGCGGGCGGTCGTGATGTGGGGCAGGGAATACGCCTTCGCCAGCAAGTTGCGCCAGTATCGATACACCCTGGGCAACACGATCAACGCAATCGCCAGCGAACCTGGAACATTCCACAGTACCGACAGCAGCGCCAGCACAGCTGCCGGGATACATAGAAATGTCCCAGTGACAATGGTGCTCAGTGCATCAAGCGCGGAAACCCGTAGCCAGGCGGAGGTCAGAGCCATTGCCATCGCCACCGACCAGCTCAGCAGGAGACCGAGAGCCACCAGTCGCAGCGTCAGTGGCGCACGCTCCCGCAGCAGAGTGCCCACGGGTTGGCTGAGGGAGTGCGACATGCCAAGCTCACCGTGCATCGCACCGTTTATGTATCGGAGATAGAACCGGAAAATGCTGTGTTCTTGCGCTCGGCTTTCGCGCAGGGTCCGTACACTCTCCGCACTGAGGCGAGGATCGAGCTGCTGTTCATCAGCATCAAAGCCCGGTGCAAGACGGACCAGAGTTGCGGAAAGCAATCCTCCGAGAAGAATAGTTGCCAGGATGGCCACGGCGTGCCGCGTGATTCTCCATCCCAGCATGGCTCGCTCCTAGTTTCCCGCCGCCCCGGCTGCTTTCGCTTCGCGCAAGGCCGCTTCCGTGTGGTGAGTTTGTTTCAAGGAATACATCCGGCGGTCGGCCTCGGCCAAAAGACGCTCTACATCGAATCCGTCATCCGGACAAACTGCCGTTCCTACGCTGAGAGTGATAATGTTTCGTCCGCAGATTTGCCTTCCAGCTTCAATCGCTGCTTCGTTTAACCGGTTTGCCTTTTCTGCCGCCGCCTGCGGGGAGAGTCCCGGCGCCGTCACTACAAACTCATCTCCACCCATGCGCGCCACGTAGTCGTACCCGCGACAGGCCTCTTTCAACCTCGCGCTGAATCCCCGCAGAAGTTTGTCGCCTTCCAGGTGCCCGAAAGAATCGTTGATCTGCTTGAACCCATCGATGTCACATACCATGACTGCGAGGGAGTTCTTCATCCGCCGGCAACGCGCCACTTCCTGCGCCAGATGTACAAACAGTGACCGGGCATTCGGCAATCCGGTCAGATAGTCGGTAGTCGCGGAACTCTCTGCCTGCTGGTACTTCAGCGCATTTTCGATCGACAGCGCTACCTTCGAAACTACGGCCAGCAGAATTCTCAAATGGTCTGCGGTGAATGCGTCCGTGCCAGCGTGATACATGGCGAGAACTCCTACAACGCCATTCAGTCCTTCGAGTGGAACCGCCAGCGCAGATCGCAGCGTCGTGTATTTTTCCGGATCCACCACGTAGCCTGCTTCCACCTGAGGATTGCCGTTGACTATCGGTTTGCAGTTTTCCGCTACCCAGCCGCATAATCCCTCCCCTACCCGAATCTTCATCGACGACAACAGGCGGAAGTTTTCCCCGCTCACCAGTTCTGGCAGGAGCCATCCATTCCGGTTCACAAAGACCACGATTGAATCGTACGGAATCATTCTTCTCAATCGCATCGACAGCACCGACAAGGTTTCGCTCAGGCTCAGAGAGTTCCCCAAGTCCTGGCTGAGTTCGAACATCGTCTGCGCCTCTTGCCGAGCGGACGCGATCGAGGTCAGGAAGTCTGTCTCAGTCTGCGGATTGGCGGCCTCCCCCCATTTTTCGAATCCTGCCGCCGGTTCCAGCCCTCGTTCCACATGAACTTCGGGGCGCAATCCCAGCGGCATGCCGGTCAGTTCGACCGATTGCGCCATGTGTTCCAGCTCGATGTAACGGCGTTCTAGAATTTCCACTACTTTCGGATCGAACCAGGAACCGGCTTCTTCACTGACCTTGGCCATGGCAGCGCCCAGTGCCATCGCTGGACGGTACTGCCGGTCTGAAGCCAGTGCGTCGAGGCAGTCCACCACCGCCAGAATTCGTGCTCCAATCGGAATCTCTTCTCCCTTGAGCCCCGCGGGGTATCCCGTGCCGTCCCACCGTTCATGGTGCGATCGCACGATTGGAGCAACCGGATACGGGAATGCCACTCGCTCCAGAATCTCTGCCCCAACCATCGGGTGCACTTTCATCTTCTCGAACTCGGCCTGCGTCAGCCGTCCTGGCTTATTAATAATGTGCTCGGGTACGGCCAGCTTTCCAATGTCATGCAGCAATGCAGCTGCGCGCAACGCCTCCGTTTCCGATTCGGAGAGTCCGAGTTCCTTGCCAATTTCTAAGGCATAGACGCGCACGCGTTGAAGATGTTGGTGTGTGGTGTGGTCTTTGGCCTCGATGGCGAGCGCAAGGGCCTCGATCGTCCGCATGTTCAGCGAGGCAATCTCTTCCACGTGGCGCTTTTCCACCTCCACGCGGTCCTTCTCCGCCTCAAGTCGTCCCAGATAAAGACGGTAGGAGCGGTACACCCAATAGATCAACGGCAATACCAGCAGTGAAGTCTGCCACCCCGCCTGCCGGTTGACCAATCCCACCAGTCCTACCGCCGCGGCTCCTACCAGGTAATACGGGAACGACCAGAAGTAGCATTCCGCCCAGACCTTGCGACTCGACTTGCCTTCAGTCAGAGCAATTACCAGCGAAATAGGCAACGTATTCGCTAAGAAGAAAACCAGTGCCGCCGCCATGAGCAGCAACGGCCGGTTGGGTCCGAACTTTGCTTCGAGCTGGTGATAGCTGTAGTAAGAAAGCGCGCTGGCATTCGCCATCATGCCCAGGACATTGAAAATTACTTTGATCGGATCCAGCCGGTTCCTCGCCTGCCACACACTCTGCACAAGGCTGGCCAAGCATCCGATCAACAATGTTTCCGGTAGGCTGAGCTCCATCACCCCTAGCAGGATGAACAGAAAATTTACCGACATAGTGCCGTCGATGCCGGGCAACTGCACCTTCAACCCTGACGCCAGAACCGCTACCACCACGTAGCACACGAAGCGCGCTAAATCAGCCGATTGCCAATGCCAGAGAGCGAAGCCCAGCACAAAGGCTCCCAGCGAAGCCGTGATACCGACAAACACTTTGGTTTGCACGGACATTTCGTCAGCTGATCGGTTCATCGCCCTAAGCACTGAGCCCGCTGCCATCACGGTCTCGACACACTGCTTCTTAGAATTTTCCAACTCTCCTTGCCGCGGACTGCAAATCCTCCCGAACAGCAAGGCACTTTCCGGCCTCGGGATTGCCCTTGCGGCACACTTCTCCGAAGCCGGCTCTTCCTACCGAATCCTATTGTGGTTGCTAGGCGTTCAGAAGGTTACTGAGGTAATCGGATAAGGTGATCGTGTTCAAGGTTTCCGCCAGATTGGCACGGCAAGGGCGAAGTGGTGGCCTGCGGCCATTCACACCAAAGCAACGTCAGGTAACCGATTACTTTGGTTACACTGAAAATCTCGAGTACTGGCCTCCAATTCGTCCCTGTGTGTCAAGATCATCCCCAAACACCTCAGAATGCCGACTTCGAATCGCAATTCGCACTCCCAGTCCCCGGACCGCGTCGATCAAAACGCTCGAAGCGAGCAGTGTGGCCCTGCGCCAGCTAACGCCGAGGTATTTGATCGACTTGCAGTGATCTCCAGCGATCTGCTGGGAAATATCACCGGCTCGAGCCACGCCGCGCTCGAACTCTATGGCCTCGCGCACGATGAACTCATGGGCAAGAGGCTGGTCAGCATCTTTTCGTCGGACGCTAAACAGCAGGAAAAGCTACAGAAGGCCATCCTGACAGCAGCGATCGAGAAGGGCAGCTATCGTGGGCAGATTGCGACTGACATTCGATCCTCCAAATCTGGCCAGAATGCTTCCCTCGAGATCTCGATCAAGCTCCTTCGCGGCGCCAGCTCCGCACCGGTCGGCTTGATTATGCTTTCCGCTGCCACCCGGGTTGAATCGCACCTGCCGCTGGGAACAATGACGTTACAGACGCAGGAAGCCAGATCAGTCGCACCGCCTCTCATCTGCCGGGAAATCGACGGCGCCCAGTTCGTTCTGGCCAGTCCGATCATGCAAAAGTTCATGGGACTGGTGGACCGTGTAGCCGGTCATACCGAAACCGTGCTGGTCACGGGAGAAACGGGAACTGGCAAGGAACTCATCGCCCGCACGATTCACGAATCCTCACACCGCCGCGGTCGCGCCTGGGTCGACATCAACTGCGCCGCCCTTCCCGAGAACCTGGTCGAGAGCGAATTGTTTGGCTACGAGAAAGGTGCCTTCAGCGGCGCCGATTCCTCCAAGGCTGGCCTGTTCGAGCTGGCTGACAAAGGCACGCTGTTCCTCGATGAGATTGGCGACTTGCAATTGCAAACCCAGGTCAAGCTGCTGCGCGTGCTAGACGGGCAGCCTTTTTACCGCGTCGGCGGTCATCGGAAAATTAAAGTCGACGTCCGCATCGTCGCCGCTACGAATCAGGACCTCGAAGCCGCGATCAAAGAAGGCCGCTTCCGCAAAGATCTCTACCATCGTCTCAGTCAGTTCCAACTTCGCGTGCCACCTCTGCGTGAACGTCCTGAGGACATCGTCGCCCTCGCCGAACACTTCCTGCGCCTCAAGGCTCCAGAGAAGGTCTTCGCGCCGGAAGTCGCATCGTTTCTCCTGTCACACCCATGGCCCGGAAACATTCGCGAACTCCGCAACCTGGTCGGAAGGGTCTCAATGGATAGCTCCGGGCCGGAAATCCATGCTTCGAAGATCACAGCCGAACTCCGCGGCGAGACCGCAATCGTTCGCCACGCCACCGCCATGCCCGTCGGGAACCTCGACAGCATGGAAGAGCAGATGATCATCCGCGCCCTGGAGCGCACTGGAGGCCATCGCGCGTTAGCGGCTGAACAACTTGGCATTTCTCGTCGCACTCTCAGCCGCAAGTTGAAGGAGTACAACATCAGCAGCCCTATGGGAGACACCTCTTCCCTCGGAGTCATCAGCTTCGAGCAGCAAAAATTCTTCCGGGCTCGCGTGCAACTGTCCGTTACCATCCGAAACTCTCAGGGTGAAGAGGCCCACGTTCAAGGGGTCAATCTCAGTACCGGGGGCATGGGACTCGACGGTCTCCCTGATCCCATGCGATTCTCCGGTCTCGTCGACGTAAGTTTTCTGCTGCCGGAAAGCGAAACCATCTTCCAGGCCAAAGGCCGCCTAGTCTGGGCCGGAGATGGAGGCCGCGTTGGCCTTCGTTTCGCGGTCATCGAGCCCCTACTATTCGAGGATCTCCAGCACTGGACTAACAAGAAGATGAGAGAAGAAGGCTGGGAATTTCCCAACTAATTGCGCCAATGGAAGCAGACGACTTCAGTTTCAAAACGAAACGGACGTTCGCACCCCCTGCGGTGTGAGCGCCCGTTTCCCCATTCCCTCCCGGTTACGGAGGGCGTGAAGACCCTTCACAAAAGTTCTTTCCGCCGAATGCTGCCGCCGATCCGGTCTGCCCGCCTATCGGTTCCATCCAAGATGCCGCAAACTGCGCAATCGAATTGTCACAACGAAGTCTGGAGTTTGTAAAAATTATGTAACCCCTAAGCCGCAAGTCCTCCAAGGCGAAAACCCACCCGTGTCCTTTGGTAGTCGAGACGCCTGCCCAAAACTGTTAACATAAAGCTCCCCGGAACAATCGACATCCCGTGAGAGTATTTCTTAAGTCCCTGCTGATTCTTTTCCTATGTCCTGTTCCGCTCCTGGCGCAGAGCAACAGTGGAGAGCTCCGCCTCAAAGTCACCGACGCTGACAGCCTGGGCGTCAAAAGCTCCGTCGAACTTTCCAGCGACGCCACTCAATTCCACCGTAACTATTCCGCCGACGTGTCCGGAGGCCTCACCGCCCGCAACATTCCGTTCGGGCTCTACCATATTCAGGTCGAGCACGAAGGATTTTCAACCTTCTCTGGGCTCATAGAAGTCCGCTCCGCTGTTCCTATCGAGTACATTGTCAAGCTCGGCATCGCCGCCATGAGCAACGCCATCCAGGTCACGGCCGAATCCACCATGCTGGATCCCGATCGCACCGGCACGATCAACCGCATCGATTCTCAAGCCATCGCCGACCGCACTTCTTCGCTCCCCGGCCGCTCTCTTCCGGACCTGGTCAGCTCCCAGCCCGGATGGGTTTATGAAGGCAGCGCGGTGCTGCATCCCCGAGGCTCCGAATATCAAACCCAATTCGTGATCGATGGAGTGCCGCTGACCGACAATCGCTCTCCTGCTTCCGGTCCCGAGATTGAGGCCGATGACGTCGGCTCGCTGACCGTCTACACCGCCGGCATTCCTGCTGAGTACGGACGCAAAATGGGAGGCGTCGTCGAAGTCGATACCAGCAAAGATTCGCGTCCCGGCTTGCACGGCCAAGCTGTCCTCACTGCAGGCAGTTTCGGAACCGCAAATGCCTATCTACTCGCGCAATTTGGATGGGGAAAAAATACTGCGGCCCTCAGCGCCGACGGCGCCGTGACTGATCGCTACCTGAATCCACCGGTTATCCAGAACTACACCAACACGGCTACCACCGCCGATTTCGCCGTGCGCTACGAACGCGAACTGACCAACCACGACCGTGTCGGCGTCATCCTGCGACGCGAATTTGCAAAATTCCTCGTACCGGACGAGCAACTTCAATACCGGGCTCGCCAGCTGCAACATCGCGAGAACTTCGAAACTCTGGGCATCCTCTCCTACCAACACGTCTTTTCTTCGAAGTTGCTCGCCGATCTTCATTTCATGATGCGCGACGATACCGACCGCCTCAAATCCAATCCCCAGTCCACGCCCATCATCGCTTTTCAAGACCGCGGATTCCACGAAGAGTATCTGAAGGGAAGCGCCGCCTATCATCGCGGCCGCCACGAATTCAAAGCTGGTTTCGAAGTCGATTTCACTCAGCTCAGAGAGAACTTCAGCGACGTCATCACCGATCAAGCGCAGTTTGATCCCGCCACGCCGATTACATTCGCCTTCCCCGGCGTTCGTTCGAGCCGCAGCAGGCGCATCGACCTCGAGCAGTCCGCTTTCGTACAGGACCTCATTCACGTCGGCAACTGGACCGCCAGCCTGGGTCTTCGCTGGGACCACTACCAACTTTTAGCCAATCAAAACGCCCTCAGCCCACGCCTCGGAGTCGCACGCTATTTCCCGGAGGCCGGACTGATTGTGCATCTATCGTATGATCGGGTCTTTCAGACGCCCGCGTTCGAAAATATTCTTCTTGCGAGTTCACCAGAAGTGGTCACGCTCAATCCCAATGTTTTGCGATTGGCGGTTGAGCCTTCGCATGGCAACTATTACCTATTTCCGTCGCTACTTCAACAATTTTGCCGATGACGATCAACTCCTCAACACCGCCGTCAGCTTCCCCATCGCTTTTCGCAAGGCCTACGTCTACGGCGCCGAAGCCAAGCTCACTCTCTCTCCGGTACACCGTTTCTCTGGATTCGTCAGCTACTCCTACCAGGTCGGCAGCGTCTACCTTCCCGTTACCGGAGGCCTCTTCCTGGGCAGCGATGCGACCAACGCCCTGACCAACACCAACGGCCGCCTATGGGATTCGCAAGACCAGCGTCACACGCTGCACGCTCGCGTCCGCTATCAACTGGTCAACCGCGTGTGGATCGCCTTCGGAGGCCAGTACGGTTCCGGACTGCCTGTGCAATTTGACACCGTCCAACCGAACGCAATCGCTAACGCCGTCGTCCAATACGGACAGGCCGTTGTTAATCGCGTCAACTTCGCCCACGATCGCGTCAAACCGTCACTGTCACTCGACGTATCAACCGGCATCGAGCTTTGGAAAAAGGACACGCGGTCCCTGCGCCTCGCTGCCAACATCGAAAACCTGAACAACCGCCTCAACGTAATCGACTTCGCCGGCCTGTTCTCGGGCAATGCCATCGCCCCACCGAGGAGCTATTCCGTATGCTTCCAAACCACGTTCTAGAGCACCAGATCTCTGTGGAGTGGGCTGCCCGGACAGAGTCAGTAGCCGCAAAATACGGTCTGGAGAGCGAGGTGTCTGTACAGAGTCTTTCAGGCAACGCCGTAAGTGCCGCAGAATAAACCGCGGCTTTAGCCACTCACGCCCGCTTGAAATACTGCACCGCCCGCTCATGCTTCTCCGCCGCAGCCCGAGAGGAAAAAGTGCCTAGGTTCTTCCGCTTCCCCGTCTGGGCATCCTTCTTGCGAGAGTAGAGCCGATATCCCCCTGCTTTCAGTTTCCGGATCATATATGGGAAGACGCCTTCAGGCGTAATTTGGTTGGTCGTCAGAAAATTAAGGGACGCCTCGCCTGCTTTCCTTGCACGCCCTACACCTGGTTGAAACCGTGCGCCGCGCATGCTAATCGTACGAACCCAAACCGGTGCTTGCCTGTCACCGGCTCGGCGGAGGAAGGCTTGCATTCAGTGTGAAGACGCCATCGGGCGTTCCCTTCGAGACTGTTCTACCTCCACCGGCGGTTCTCGCGAAAGTGCCATGTTTGGCCTGTATCAACGACCAGGGGCAGCTCCCATTCTTACCGTTGAAGAAGAACGTCTGCAACACTGCGCCAGTGCCCGGCGAGATCTGCACCACGTTACCCGAAACCCCCCACAAATTGCCGTCGCTGGCGGAGACAAATCGCGTATTGCTCACCGCCGAGGACGGCAGATCGGCAATCTTCTGGAAATTGCTGCCGTCCACACCGACGGAAAACAGGTGCGCGCCAGCTTGGCCATAGACGCGGAAAATCCCGTAAAGATTGCCGTTCACTCCCTGCGTTACAGGGATTTCGAGGAAGTGGAGTTGGGGCAAGGTCAAGACCAGGGAGTACTGACCCGTCGTCGTGACCCTGTAAAAGGCTCCGGCGACGACACCGTAGAAGTTTCCATCCTTGGCTTGAATGAATCCCGAGGAAAATACTCCATCGGTGACGTAGTTGAGGGAATGTATAGCGGAATACGAGCCGGTGGCGACGTGGTACTTGAAAATCGCACCGCAGCCACCAATGCTGCCGCAAGGGAAGGCACCCCCAGACGAAGCTGCCCCCGTACAGATTGCCGTCCGAAATGGCGATCAGCCCGACTGGGTTCTGGCCGTCCGCACAGTTGGCGGCGGAGCAGAACTGATGCACGATTTTAAAGCCCGTACCCGTCTTGCTGATGCGGAACAGCACTCCGCCGTTGTGGCTTCCACCGTCAAGCTTAGTGCCATACAAATTTCCGTCGGAACCTTCCGCCAAAAAGCCGGGCGGGTTGCCGCTGGGATAGTTGTTGTTCGTGCCGGCAGGAAAAGTGTGCAGCAGAGTGAACTGCCCGCTGGGCGTGACTTTGAAGACAGACCCCCCTGCGGATTCGACTCTCCTTCCTGGGTCACTTCGCTTACGCCGTACGACGCCCGGATGACGTTGTCGGGGCGGCCGCCGCTTGGACAATTTTGGAATTGCGCGACGCCAAAGCACGCCAAAGCAACCAGCTGCGCCGGTTGCGCGCTTGCCGCGAATGCGCCGGTTACCAACAATAGCAGGAAGAGGACCAGTAGGTAGGGTTTCACGGGTATTTCCTACTGTCGGGGAATTCCGATAAGCTGGTCCGCAGGGTGACCTGCTGGTTATATTCCAGTTGCCTACGCAAGTTTGTCGGACGGAAGTAAAAGATTTGTAATAATGCGGAACCCGTGGTCGAGTCTCGCGTGTGCTATCTCGAAGGCGGGTCGTACGCCTCAGACCACGAAATATTTCGCGCCGGGATGATGCACGACAATAGCCGAAGTGCTTTGCTCCGGCTCCAGCAAAAATCCGGAAGTCAAACGCACCCCGACATTCTCTTCCGGCTTAAGCAGAGCAAACAGCTTGGTCTGGTCCTCCAGGTTCGGACAGGCTGGATACCCAAACGAATATCGTGAGCCGCGATACTTCTGATGAAACAAATCGCGAATCTCCGCCGAATCTTCGTTGGCAATTCCCAATTCCTCCCGCATTTTTTTATGATGCAGCTCGGCCAAAGCCTCTGCCGTCTCCACGCTGAGTCCGTGGACATATAGATAGCGGGTATACTCACCACCCTCGAACAGGCGTTGAGTTTCGACCGACGCCCGCGCCCCAATCGTCACCAGAGACAATCCAATTACATCCATCTTTCCCGATGACTT